>JBIIOB010000286.1:0-3718 GCA_044337125.1 Bacteroidia bacterium | reverse complement strand
TGTTCATGGGGGAACTGTATTTATTGATGATTTGTTTTTATGCAGCACTTGTACAAATCCTCCAGTTGTAAATGCATCTGAAATTACACCTGCAAGTTGTATTGCTGCAGATGGAGTTGGTAATGCAAGTGTAATAGGCTGCGATGGCACATACACTTATGATTGGCAAAACGTAATTTCACTCGGAACTACAGTGAGTACCTTGAGCACTCCTAACAATTTAGCTGCAGGAGGTTATTCAGTAATTGTAACCGATGGAGGAGGTTGTACAGGAACAAGCTCCGTTACAATAACATCGAGTATAGCACCACCAACTGTTACGGCAATAACTAGTAATAATATTGATTGTATAAATTTAAATTCAACATTAACAGGAACAAGTGCCGGAAATACAATGGTTTGGAATGGTGGTGCTTTACCTGCGAATAGTCCAAATCCTATTGTTGTTTCTACTGCAGGAACTTATACAGTCACTTCTACCGATGCTATTTCGGGTTGTATAAATACGGCAACAGTGATAGTATCATCCAATACAACTGCTCCTAATGTTACATCAGGCGCTCCATTAGTATTAACATGTACAACATTAAGTGGAAATATTACAGCAAGCTCAACAACTCCAGGAGCAACATTTAGTTGGGCTGGTGCTGGAATCACTGCAGGCGCTGCTACTTCAACAGCTACTGTAAATGCCATAGGAACATATACAGTTACAGTTACTGATCCTGCGAATGGATGTACTGCAACAACAACGGTTGCTGTAACTACAAATACAACTCCGCCAACAGCAACAGCTGGATTACCTTTAGTATTAACATGTACAACATTAAGTGGAAACATTACTGCGAGTTCAATAACTCCAGGTGCAACATTTAATTGGACTGGTGCTGGAATCACTGCTGGTGCTGCTACTTCAACAGCTACTGTGAATGCTGCAAATACGTATACTGTTACTGTTACAAATCCTGCGAATGGATGTACTGCAACAACAACAGTTGCGGTTACTTCTAATATTACAACTCCAAATGCAACATCAGGCCCTTCTCAAAACATAAGCTGTATAACAGGCTTAGCATCAATATCTGCAAATTCAACAACTGTAGGTGCGACATATGCTTGGACAGGTGCTGGAATAACGGCAGGTGGTTCTACATCAACACCTACTGTAAATTTACCTGGGACATATACTGTTACTGTTACAGATCCTACAAGTGGTTGCACTGCTACCTCAACGGTTATAGTTGGAATAAATCCTGGTCCAACAGCAAATAGCGGACTTGATGTTACAATAACTTCTGGTACCTCTACAACATTAACAGGAACTGGTGGTGGAACATATCTATGGAACACAGGGGCAACAACAAATTCAATACTTGTTTCTCCATCAGTTACTACGGATTATTGTGTTACAGTTACTGATATAAATGGATGTTCCGATTCTTCTTGTGTTAGAGTGAATGTAGATATTCTTTGTGGTGATCTATTTGTTCCAAATGCATTTTCACCCAATGGAGATGGATTTAATGATGTATTCAGAATTAAAATAAATCCTGATTGTGTAATCGATATGCAACTTCTTGTTTTTGATAGATGGGGTGAAAAAATAATTGAAATTACGGATCCGACTCAGTTTTGGGATGGTACATTTAGAGGAAAACAATTAGATAATGCAGTCTTTGTTTATTACCTGACTCTTACACTTAAAAATGCTACTGATGTTATTAAACAAAATGGTAACGTTAGTTTAATTAAATAAAAAACTTAAATAATAACAAGATGAAAAAAATTGCACTTAAAATAGGACTATTAATTTTCGCAATTAATGTGTTTTATATTTTGAGCATAAACGCTCAAGATATTCACTTTTCTCAATATCGAGAAACACCAATGCTTATAAATCCTGCACAAACTGCACTAAATAAGGATGTAAGAATAATTTTAAATTATAAAGACCAATGGAGAAGTTTTGTTTCGCCTTACAAAACATTTGCCTTTTCAGGAGAAATGAAGCTGAAAAATAAAAAGAAAAAAGGGAGCTATATTGGACTAGGGATACAAATATATTCCGACAAAGCAGGTGACTCAAAAATGGGCACTACAATGGGGGTTCTTAATTTAAATGGAGTAATAAGGTTGAACGACAAAAGCAAATTAGGTTTAGGAATCATGGGCGGTTTAGGTCAACATACAATTGATTATTCTGACTTGCGATGGGAAAACCAATATGTTGGAACATCCTATAGTCCATCAGCAGCAACTGGTGAACAAGAAGGTACAACTTCGTTCAGTTATCCTGACGCAGGTGCAGGAATAGCATGGAATTATGGAAAAGATCAAATGTATATTTCAGCTAACAATGGTGTACATGCAACAATTGGAATTTCAGCATTCCATTTTGGATTACCGAAATATTCTTTTTATGGCCAAACAAACGAAAAATTAAACACGAAATTTATTGTTCATGGAAATGTCGATTTTGGTGTAAAAAATTCAAATTTAATTATTGCACCCGAGCTATTTTCTACTAAGCAAGGAGCATTACAAGAATTGGAAATTGGCAGTGTATTTAAATATATATTATCAGAGGAATCAAAATATACAAATTTTAAGAAAAATTCCGCCATTTCAATAGGCGTAAACTATAGGATAGGTGATGCATTTATTCCTTGTGTTATGTATGAATTTTCAAATTATGCAGTAGGGATAAGTTATGATGTTAATTTTTCAAAACTAGTAACTGCAAGTTCCTTTAGAGGAGGGCTTGAGGTATCTATACGGTTTGTAACACCAAACCCTTTTGGCCCTAGAAGTAAAGCAAGTTTCTAAAAAATTATATTTTATAAACAGCATTTGAAATATCAAGAATTTAATGAATAATATTAAATAATGAATTTAGAATATCTCGATAAGATAGAATTAGATCATTCAAAATTAATTTTGAGGAACGATCAAATTGTTGAAATTCATTTAGAAGACAATTTTTATTTTACACTAAAAGAATCATTGGAAATCAATGAGACACTTATCAAGATAACAAAATCTGTTCCTCATAAAATTATAGTAATCGCTGGAGATTTATCATTAAATGACTCAGATTCTCGAAATTTTTCATCTACTAAAAAAGCCTCTGACCCTATTCTGGCAATGGCTTTAGTGACAAAATCATTGCCTCAAAAGATAATGGCAAATTTTATTATGAACTTTCAAAAGCCATTAGTTCCTACACGCGCTTTTAGTGAAATTAAAGATGCAGAAAAATGGCTTTCTGAAAATTAAAGCGAATAAATTACCAAACTGATGCAACCTTTTCAAAAAAAGAATTATCTATAAAACATTATTCACTAAAATAAAAAAAACAAACTCATGAAAAATATTTTCACCTTATTAAGCTTGGCATTGTCTCTGACAGCATTTTCACAAAGTCCTTCTATAGGAATACCAGATAGCGTTAAAAACCTTCCATTTACTGGATCAACGGGGCAATATACCATTTCAAATCCACTTGTTTATGGAACATCTTCCTTCACTAATCCACCAACAACACTTACTTGTATTATGAATTGCAAGTCTGATTACCTCTATTTTTATGACCTTAACTTAAATGTACCTACAGGAGCAACAATTACTGGAGTAAAAGTAATTCATTCAAGAGGTGGTTGTAATGTAGGTGGTTCAGTAATTGACACTTTGCATTTGGCATACAATGGAGCAATTATAA
>JBIIOB010000285.1:0-3720 GCA_044337125.1 Bacteroidia bacterium | reverse complement strand
CATCTTAACCATGGTAAAAAAACGTAACCAAGATTAATCTATTAAAAAAAGTAATCTCAATTAAGTTGAGATTACTTTTTTAACATTACAATTCGAATAGCATTGAAAAATTTATACTTGCTTTTTGTTTCTATTATTTTAATAAATCAATTGAATGCACAAACTGCAATTGATCAGAATAAACTATTAGCTATAGCGCAAGAAATCTATGCTTCTAACCCCGATTCCTCCTATTCAACCAGTATCGAAGCTGAAAAAATTTCATTACAAAACAATGACACCAAAAATCTTATAAAAGCAAAATCATACATTGCCCGTTATTTGCTTTTAAAATCTGAGTTAGAGGAAGCAAACAAAAAATTAATCGAAGCTGAATCTATTAGCAGAGAAACGAATGATACAAAAGGACTCGCATATGTTTTAAAATTAAAATCAATTCTACTTTCACGCATTGGTAATCCAATTGAATCAACTATTGTTCTTGAAGAGGCAATTACCTTGTATCGAAAAACGAATGATACAACTGGACTTACAGCAGCTTTGCTAAATATTTCAAGAGATTATATCAATAGAAAAAATTTCAATAAAGCAGAAGATGCACTTACTGAAGTAGAAAACCTTGCACCATCAATACAAAATCAATTTTATCTACATCAAAACAGAGGTACATTTTACAATGCGAAAGGAGAATACGATGCTGCTATAAAAGAACTTTTGCTTGGTAATGCTATTGCCGCCAAAGAAAAAATGATCGACTCTGAAGCCACCATCTTAAAGATTATTGGTAGTTCATATCGATTAAAAAAAGACTACTTGCTTTCCGAAGAATTCCTATTGAAAAGTAAAGCCATTGCGGAACAAAATTCATTGGACCATGAGCTAATCGAAACCTATGATGAGTTAATCTTGTTGTACGAAGACCAAGGGAAATTTCAAGAATCGTTTAAAACATTGAAACTTCAAAATGAACTGAAGAGCAAAATATTAAACATCGAAAAAATAAACCGAATTACTGCATTAGAAAAAAAGCTTGCTCTTAGCCAAAAAGAAAAAGAAATTCAAGAAGCAAAATCCAACACTCAAAAGTTGTTTTATGTATTAATTGGAATAGCGTTCATGCTTTTGTTTGCCGTTTACATGTATCTTAAAACAAGAAGCCTCAAGAACAAAATTGCCAACCAACATAATAAGTTGGAAGAAAAAAACATCATCATTGAAGAAAAAAACAAAGACATAACCGACAGTATTCATTATGCGAAACGAATTCAAGAAGCAATTTTACCATCCGAGGATGTCATAAAACAGATTCTTCCAAATTCATTTATTTTCTATAAGCCAAAAGATATCGTAAGTGGCGATTTTTATTGGATGGAACGATTCGGAAAACAAACCATTGTGGCAGCCGTGGATTGCACTGGACATGGAGTTCCTGGAGCTTTCATGAGTATTGTTGGAGCTAATCTGTTAAATGAAGCTGTTAACGAACATGGAATTACTCAACCAGCTGCGATACTAAATAATATTCGTAAAAGCCTGATAAAAAAGTTGAGAAAAAAGAATGAAGATTCTAGCATAAAAGATGGTATGGATGCTGCTTTGCTTTCCATAAATGAGGATGAAATGATTGCTGAATTTGCTGGAGCCTACAATCCACTTTGGATTATCAGGAACAATAACTTATTGGAGTACAAGGCGGACAAAACACCCATTGGCATTAATCAGTACGAGGAGGACAAACCATTCAATAACTCAAAAATAGAACTTCAAAAAGGAGATTTGCTATATATCTTCACAGATGGGTATGCTGATCAATTTGGAGGTTCACATGGTAAAAAATTCAAATACAAAAATTTGAAGGAATTACTTTTAAAAATTGCTACTCAATCTCTTTCAGAACAAGCAATTTTGCTTGAAAAAGAATTTACCAATTGGAAAGGGGAACTAGAGCAAGTAGATGATGTACTTATCATTGGAGTTAAGATATAATGCTTAAACGAATTCTAAATATTGGTTTTTCTGATTCTAATGATGCTAACCTCAATAGAAAAATCAGAATTAGCAATTTAATTTCTTTTATTACCATCATAACCATGTTGGGTTATGTTCCTGTTGCCATTGGCTTTAAGTTAATTGGTATCATTGTATTAAACAGTTTGTTTTTAGCATCCGCTTACCTCAGTTTTTATTTGAATGCAAACAAAAAATATGATTTATCCTTTTACATTGCGAGTTCCTACGGATTAATCTATTTTTCGGTTGGAACAATTTTTTATGGGCTAGCCTCCAACCTTCATTTTTTCCTAATCATCATGTGCCTCATTGCTATATCATTATTTAAAAGTAATTGGGGGTTACGGATTTATATTATTATTGCCATTAGCACCTTCTTCCTTCTGGCCATTATGCTTTCCAATGGACAGAGCCTTGTAATGTTTTCTACCGAAATGAAATTGGTCCAATCCGTAATTAGTTTTCTGAATTTGTTTTTATTGTTCATTATCACCATTCTATTTTTTGTGTTTTTTAGAAGAGAAAACCTATTATTTCAAAAAGAAATAATTGAACAAAAAGAAATTATTGATTCAATTAATTACTCCAAACATTTACAACAATCATTGCTGCCAACGGAGAAATACATCGAAAAAACATTGAAACGATTAAATAAGAAAAATAATTCCTAAATTGCTTGGTATTCCAAAAGGCATGAAACAAAAACTACTTTCAATTTTTTTCGTCTTTTTTATTTTGAGCAGCACCATTGCTCAAAATACTGATTCATTATGGAGCGTTTTTAGAAACTTAAAGAATCCAGATAGCATTCGATTTGAAGCCTTCAACGACATTGCCTGGAACTGTTTGTTTAGTAATCCTGACTCCGCTTATCTACTAGGACATCAAGAATTGGAAATGGCAATTGAAAAAAAATTGCCTAATTGGGAAGCCAAAGCCTTAAATACAATTGGCGCCTCCTATCAAGTAAAAGGAAACTTTTCAAAAGCAATCGACTTCTATCAACAAAGTTTAAAAATAAGAGAACGACTAAAGGATACAAAAGGCATTTCAGCATCAGTTGCAAATATTGGAAGTATCTACATTAATATCGGTGAATTTGAAAAGGCATTAACCTACCAATTAAGAAGCCTTAAGATTTTTGAACTGATGAATAATAAGCAAGGAATGGCAAGTGCTTATAATAACATTGGATTAATTTATAACAACCTCGATAGTTATGACAAATCAATTGAATACACAACTAAAGGTTTAAAAATATTCGAAGAACTTGGCGACAAACAAGGTGTAGCTGCCTCCATGAGTAATCTTGGAAATACCTACTCCTCTATTGCTGATTATGACAAAGCACTGGAATACCAGTTGGTAAGTTTAAAATTTGCTCAAGAAAGTGGTGATAAGCAAGTAGAATCGGTTACCCTTTCCATCATTGCTCGTACTTATCATAAAAAGAAAATGTACGACAAAGCATTAGACTATGCTCAAAAAGCAAAACAAGTAGCCATTAGTGCAGAAGATATTTCTTCTGAAAAAGAAGCTGTATTTACCTTATATGATATCTATAAGTCTAAAAATAACACTCAAAAGGCACTCGAAAGCTATGAACGTTACATCGTTTTAAAAGACAGTATTTTCAAACAAGACAACCAGCGCGAAATTGCTCAAAAAGAATTGGAGTATGAATACGAGAAAAAAGCAGCAGCAGATAGT
>JBIIOB010000284.1:0-3721 GCA_044337125.1 Bacteroidia bacterium | reverse complement strand
AGAACATACGCATAAAACGAATAGACTGGAAATTTTCAATTCCACCAATACGTTCTACTTGATTGGAGCGAATAGGTATTTTAAACTGATACCATTTAATAGGTTTTGTTGAACCATCCTTTACATTTTGTGCTGTTGTTGAATAAACATCCGTAATATAGTTATTCCCTACACCAGCAGCAAAATCACTTGGTTTCAAACTGATATGATACTGATAATAACTTTCAACTGTACTTAAGTTATTATCTCTATTAATGTCCTCAACATTTGGTAATGTTGTAGAGGATGTTGGATAACTCTCAGGCGATTGCTCCGTTGTTCTAGAGTTATTCTCCATCCCATTGTAAAGTTTATACCGTTGTAAGGTTTTTAAACCTTGGTTGTCATAATCACTACCTCTAAAATAGTGAAAATCATCACCAGAAGGATCGGCACCAATTGCAGAAACAGCTGCTGCAGTAATACCAGGGATTGCTTGAACATTCGTTAGGTATTCGCTAAAGAAACTTCCTTCAGATCCACTACTCAAGCCATCCAATCCAACATCTTGATAAGGGCGTTCAGATGGCTCATTGTTAAAGGCATTTACTAAGGGTTGATAAATTGGAACATTTCCCCACTCTGTATTTACAGTTGTTGATGGATGCTGTGGAGTTGACAAACCATTTTCAGCACTTTTATAACCATCCGTTAAAATATCCTCGGAAATATTTCCAATATTGAAATACAAATCTCCTGTTGAATTCCAATCGGTTGAAGGATTGTCTGAATTAAAAGGATCCATCATCCAAAATTGAATGTATTCAATATTCGCTGCTTCAAAATCATTGGTTGAAATGGAACGCATGATACCGCCCCAACGACTAGCTGGACTGTTTAATTTCCCATCAACTGCCAATCCAGCAGAAATGGAAGTTCCTTGTGCATCATAATTGTAAGGGCCTCTTTCGCTTGGATAGTAAGCTAAATCAAATGTTGCAATATTGGTAGCCTGACCAGTAGGGGGTTGTTTGTTTGGAAATACTTCTGTTTCAATAACCTCACGTGCAAAATGGTTCGACATATCTGTAGTATTAATACTACCTGGAGTTAAGCCATTTGTTTGACGCAAAAACAATGGATCAATGTTATACCATGCAAGTTTTGCACGATTGAATCCTGGTTGTAAACTATCCAAACTCGCTTCCGGAAAAATAGCTTGGCCTTGAGGAGTACTCGCCAAAGTCCATGTAAAAGGAGAACGAATATCTATGGCCGATTGACTACCTTCAAAATCATCAACGTAGGAGTTTCCGCTTTTCCCAACAGCTTTGCTATGACCAGGAACTAAATATGCAAACTCCCCTGCAGCTGTAATGGTACTCATCTCTTTTGTTTCAATCAAGGGAATTTTATCAATGATGCGTGTAAGGAATGGAGCTTCTGTACGATAATTCCCATCTAAACCCCAGATTGTATTGGATACAGGCTCATCGCCTTGATTAACTTTTTTTGTAACAGGACGTTCAGTTAAATTTAAAATGGTACCGCCAATGCTAAAATCTTTATTTATTCGATAGTCTAAATGAGCGCCCAATAATGTTTTTGCTTGTATTGCGAACAAGGCATTACTTTCTAAAGATATTTTAATTGGAGTTCCCGAATTTAAAATTCCTTCATTAATGATGCGAACGCGTCCTAAGGTATAATCTACTGTATAATCAACGTTCTCCGTTAGCGCTTGTCCGCCAGCTGTTACCGTTACCGAACCCTGAGGAACATTTGGTGCGCCTAATGAAATTTCTGAACTTGACGATGACTGGTATTGCCCCTTGATTTTAAAACGATTTAAATTAGGGAATTGAATCGCATTTGTTTTTGTGGAATCGTATAACTGACTAAATACATAGGCATTTGCCTCTGTAGGATTACAAGACGAAAATTTGGAAGCTAAATAACTACCGAAAGGTTCTACAACAGGAAAAATTACTCGACCATTGTTTGCATTGATGGTAACACCATCTATAAAATCGAATACACCATCTGGTGATTGATCGTTTTGTTGATTCAAACGATCCAAAGACAAAACTTGAATTAATGTTTTTCCTTTAATTGCAGTTTGGCAATCTGAAACAGGCAAGTAATTAATATCTGTTCCTGTTTGAGCATTCGTATAAAACACATCAAACTTAAAATCTTTTGGATTGATTTGATAAGAACCTACAGAGTAAACATTTTTCATCATCAAATCCCAAAGTGGTGATTGCAAACGCTGTCCAGCAACAGCATCGTAATAAGCAGGAACAGGCACTGATGATTTTAATAATTTTAAGTACAAAGCTTGTGGAGCATTAACACCATCTGTAGAAAGTTCACCCACTTTATAAAATTGTCCGTTCAATGTATATTCATATGCAACGGAAAGAATTTGATCAGGATTCAACTGTTGATTTAAGGAAATGAAACCCAATCTACTATTGAATGAATACTCAGAAGGTTGTAGTTTACGTGCATTGTATTTTTCAAAATTGACCGTTTGTTGTAATGTATTCCCTGGATTGTTTAAAATGGTGGGTACAGTAGTTGTTATATCTCGAACACCAGGCAAACTCACCATTCGTGAATACAAATTATTCTGATCATTGTAAGGAAAAACATCTGGTTGAATATCGGCAACATATGCACCAGCTGTTTGATTAGGAGGTATATGTGTTCCATCCTCCGCTAGCTCTGCAAAACCAACGACATCGCGAACATCAGTTGTAGAGTTATTGGTATTCGATATCCACACTTCCAATCGTGTAATACTTACACCTGAATTAATAAATGGTAAACTTGATAATGCAGTATTGTAATTATCACGAAAATATTGTGATAAGAAATAATGTTTATTTGCTTCGTATGCATCCCCATTAACTTCGTATCTGCTTACTTGAGCACCACCTGTCACTTCAACTTCAGATTTTTTCCCCTTTTGCTGTGAAGCAATTCCAGTAACCGTTAATCGACCAAATTGCAATTGTGTTTTTACTCCAAACAAGGTTTGACTGCCAGTAATCAAAGAACCGTTTAATGGCATACTCACATTACCTGCTTCAATCTTTTTAATAATTTCATCTTCATAACCTGTATACTCCAATTTCATTTGATTTTCAAAATCAAATGTGGCCTCTGTGTTGTAGCTGGTAGTTAATTTTAATTTGTCTCCTATTTTTCCAATTACGTTCAATTGGATTTTCATATCAAAATCAAACGTATTTATTTTACGCTGGCGTTCAGGTAATGCTGGATTATCGGTCTTGGTGCCTCGGTAAGCAAAAATTAGTTCAGCAGAACCATTCGGACGAATATCTACGGTGTTACCACCAAAAATTCGATCAAATATTTCGCCACCAACCACTAACTTTGGAATTACTGTACTACTCTGGTTATTTTGCGTTTCTGCATGTGAACGCGAGTTCCAATATTTTTTTACTTGTTGTTTAAATTGGTAATCCTGGTATTCTTCACTCTCCATGTAGGTTGGTGGACGATAATTTATTCCACCCATGGTTTGATTTATATTATAATTTCCAGTAATCGGATCATACTCCACATTTGTAGAGATGTTGGATGGATTATTTAACATCAATCCTCCTCCATTTGGATAATTTAATGGATCACCAGTGGATTGATCATTAAAGTCAAAAGGCAAATCGATGTCAGGAGTATCAACAGCCATTGTAAGATCATTGTCTATGGC
>JBIIOB010000283.1:0-3727 GCA_044337125.1 Bacteroidia bacterium | reverse complement strand
ACCTTGGTAGGAGGTAAGTGCAATTGCATTCGCATCTTCCTGAATAGCGCAATTCACAATTTCTTGTACACTTCTATCGTGTCCTAAATGGATCACTTCAGCTCCGCTCGATTGGATAATTCTGCGCATGATATTTATGGCAGCATCGTGTCCATCAAAAAGTGATGCAGCAGTAACAATTCTAATTTTATTTTTTGCCTTGTAAGGTTCAGTAACAAATGTATTCATAGTTTATAATTGAGTATAATTTACTTAAGCCCTGCCTGCCGGCAGGCAGGTACAAATATAACGAAATAAGGCAGTTTTGCCAAATTACAAGGAAGGGTATTTATCCTTTAAGAAATGGAGGTAGTTGGATAGATTGGAGTTGAATTTGTCGCTGTATTCAGCTTCAAATACTTCATATTGAGAATCATATCTATCGAAAGCCATAAAAAAGGCATTTCCTTCGCTAAATGCTTGCATGGTATATTCAAAATAACCTTTTGTTTTAGTAAGTGGGAGCCGATTTACTCCAAGTACAACTTCGAAAACAAGTTCTTTTTTTAGCTTCTTTTTTATCAGGTCGTCTTGTTTATCGCTCATTGTTTTATACAAACTATCCAATCTGCTTTTCGATTTTAAAATATAGTCGTTGTAGATTGTTTCATCGTTTTTATTTTGAAAATAGCTAGCATATTGCTTCGATGTTTTTCCGTACTTGAAAATTAAAAATTGCTGCGCTCCTTTATCACCAATAAAATTTGCAAGATTTTCATTGAAGGTTACATTGTCTTTAACATACAGCGTTCCATGGGTTAACTCATGAATAATAAGATTTGCTAATTGCCCTTCATTTCGCTTAAGCATTCCAGATAATACAGGATCGTTGAACCATCCTAATGTTGACCAGCCAGAAGGAGTATAAACATCTACATCAAAATTGTGTTGTTTTAATTTTAGAATTTCTTTTTTAGCTTTTTCAGCATTAAAAAAACCTTTGTAAGAGACCGTTCCCAAAAATGGGAAAGTCCATTCCTTTGCCTTAAACGAGTATGGTTCACAAGCCGATATGGTTAGTAGTTTTTGTTGATTGGTTTGGTCGTAAAATGTCGAATAATTTTCACTTGGATTAATCCCTAAACTGTCAATTGCAAATTGTTTTATTTCTTGAATTAGAATTAATTTTTGTTTAACAGAATCTGAAATTTCTTTTGTCTGAATTAATTCGCTAATAGGCTTGGCATTTGTAACAATCGCCAATTGCCCTTTTCCTTGAGCTAATCCATAAATAATTAAATTATGAAAAATCAAAAAAGCTAGGAAAACAGTAAACAGTAAATAGTGAAATGTGATTTTTATTAATAGTTTCATCTTTTGTAAAGGTAAACTTCCTATCTAAAATTATGTACATTTGATTTCTAATTTATATGTTTTTTATTCTATCCAAAATATTATCCTTTATAATTACACCCATCATTTGGATTGTTGGTTTATTGTTTGTTTCCGTATTTTCAAAAGATGAAAAACGCAAACGTAAATCATTGGTTTGGGCTTTTGGACTTACCTTGTTTTTTACAAATTCATTTGTATTTACTGAGTTTGCTCGAATGTGGGAAGTTCCTGCAACTCCATATGAACAATTAAAAACATATGATTATGGAATTGTATTAGGCGGAATGAGTGTGAATGATGAGGAGCTGAATCGAGTACAGTTTTTTAGAGGTGTTGATCGTTTGATTCAGGCAATAGATTTATACAAAAAAGGAACAATAAAAAAGATAATTTTTACTGGTGGGTCTGGTCGAATATTAAAACCAGATATGAAGGAGGCTGGACTAATAAAGCCTTATATTTTAAAAATGGGTGTTGCTGAAGAGGATTTGATTATCGAAAATGAATCACAAAACACAAGGGAAAATGCAACTTTCACAAAAAAAATAATTGATTCCTTGCAATTGAAAGGGAATTACTTAATGATTACTTCGGCTTTTCATATGCGCAGAGGACAAGCTTGTTTTAAAAAGGTGTGTATTGATTCTGATTCCTATAGCACCGATCGATATGCAGGACCTAGAAAATTTGAATTTGATCATGCCTTTATTCCAAATGTATCTGCAATACACGATTGGAATAATTTAATTCATGAATGGATGGGATACATTACTTATAAAGTAATGGGTTATATTTAAATTTTCATTCCCAAAACCAGAATATCATCTATCTGTTCCAGTTTTCCTTGCCATTTTTCGATGGCTTCCTTAAGCACCAATTCTTGCTCAGACATTGGTTTTTTGTTGATTTCAATAAGTAATTCCTTTAGTCGTTTGCTCATGAATTTTTTACCATCGGGTCCACCAAATTGGTCAACAATTCCATCTGTAAAAATATAAATACTATCACCCTTTTCTAACTGAATTGTCCTGTTGCTGTATTGTTGATCAAACTCTGTATATCCAGCTATAGAAAGTTTATCGGGCTTTTGCTCTATTAAATCATTGTTTCTTACAATCCATACAGGACGGTTAGCACCTGCATAATTCAAAACCATGGTTCGCTTATCATAGGAGCATAAGGCGATATCCATTCCATCTTTTGAACCCGCTTGAACATTGTTTTGTTTCAATGCATTTTTAATACTATTATTTACATTCGATAAAATTTTTGATGGTAAATCAATTTTTTTATCGATTAAACTTTGGTTCAATTTGTCAATACTAATCATGCTCATGAATGCACCCGGTACACCATGTCCAGTGCAATCTGCAACTGCAAAATAAAGGTTTTCATTTAATTCATTGAACCAATAAAAATCACCACTCACTACATCTTTTGGCATATATAAGCCGAATCCTTCAGGGAAATACTTTTGTAATAAATTTACTTCAGGAAGCATAGCTTCTTGAATACGTTTCGCATAGTTAATACTATCCTGAATTTCTTTGTTTTTGGTTTCAATTTCTTTGTAAGCGTGCGATAATTCATTATTTGTTTTTTTCTTTTCCACATTGCTTCTAAATAGGAAGAAAGCAAAACCTGCCACCATCAAACAGAATACTATTAAATAGATTTTAAACTTTTTTTCTTGCTCTAATTTTTCATTGCTCAATGCTTTGTCTTTTTCTAATGATCCAATCATTAACTCTTTTTTATCTGACTCATATTTTGCCGACATTTCATTGATAGTGCGGCTGTTTTTTTCATTATAGATTGAATCGGTTATTATGCTATATTTTTCTAAGTAGCTAAATGCCTTTGGAAAATCCTTTTTCAAAGAATAGGCCTTCGCCAATAAATAATAGGATGTACCGATGGAAATTTGGTAATTATGCTCAAGGCTTACGTTGATTGCATGTTCTGCATTTTCAATTGTTTTTTCTGCGTTTTTTAATTCTAAGTAATTTTGTCCAATTCCATTATATCCTTCAGCTAAATTGAAATAGTCTTTATCACGAATAAAAATGGCATTTGATTTTTTAAAGTTTTCAATTGATTTTTCGTAATCACCCATTTCATAATAAATGGAACCAAGGTTTCCATAACCAGTTGCAAGGCCTTTGCTTTGACTTATTTCTTTTCCCAATTCAATAGTGATATTACAATATTTTATTGCCGAATCGTATTGCCCCATTAATTTGTAAGCAATTCCTAAGTCATCATAATTGGCCATCATTTTACGTTTGGCATTTAGCTTTTTATTTATTGCTAATGATTTGGTATAGTAACTAAGTGTTTGCTTATAATTTGC
>JBIIOB010000282.1:0-3734 GCA_044337125.1 Bacteroidia bacterium | reverse complement strand
CCTTCTTTATAACCATCGATGTACTCTCCTTTTGTAATTACTTTGCCCGCATCATCATATTCTGTCATGATACCATCTTGGCGATCATTCAAATAATTCTCTTCCCTTAAAATATTTCCACTCTCATAATACCATTTCCAAGGACCTTGTGCTTTTCCTTTTTTATCGTATTTCCCTTTTTGTTCAATTTTTTTATTTGGATGGTAAAACACCCATTCACCAATTCGTTTTCCATTCAAATATTCACCTTGCGATTTAAGTTCACCATTTGTATGAAATTCTTTCCAAGGCCCTTGCTGTCTGCCCAAGGTATCAATAATCCCTTCACCTATCAATAGCCCATCAGCAAATATTTTAGCGCTTTTCACTTCACCTTCAGGTGTAAACTCACGGTGAATTCCTTCTGGAATATCATCTTTATAAGTTCCAACATATTTTACTTTACCATCTGGATAATAATAGGTTTTAACATCTACCTTCGCCAACTCCGGAACATTAGTCTGCAATACACCATTTATATATTTGGTTGTATTTAACAAGCCACCTTTTGGAGAATATTCTTTCAAATACCCATTCATTTTATCGTCCAAATAAGGAACTTCTGTTTGCACAATTCCGGAAGGGTAAAACACTTTCCACATCCCTTGTTTTAATCCATTTGCATCTCTTCTGTTAATTCGTTCCTCATGTTTAATAAATCCCATTTTATATTCGGTAATAGTAATAATGGTGCTATCTGTAGCATACTCATACCCAAACCCTTCTTCTTTACCTGCAATAAAAGGAATCGTTTGTTTTACTTTTCCATCTGGGTAATAATTGATGGTATTCCCTTGTTTAATCTCGTTTTCGTAGCTTTCTGCAGTAATTAAAAATCCTTCTTTGGTATCATAATTTTTTTTCGGTCCGCTTTTCTTTCCTTCCTTGTAATTAAATTCAAATGCTAATTTCCCATTTTCGCTATAAAACTTCCAAGTACTATCCAATTGAAAATTTTTGCGATTTCCTTCTGATTTTAGGACGCCAGAAAGGGAATATGTTTTCCAATATCCATCAGGCTTCCCATCGCGCATAGTCCCCTCGCTTGAAACCTTTCCATTTTCATGGTAAAATTTATTATAACCATTTGGATTTACAGGTTGATTCGGTTGTGCCAACAACACAGAAGGAAATAATATAAAAAAAAGTTTAAAAAAATTGCGCATAGACCTAATTTGTACGTATAGCAAAAATAAGCATTTTTAAGGGTAAAAAGAAATCCTCAAACAATTTGTTTTTGAGCAAAAACCTAGGAAAATACTATTGAGGAGCCGAGAAGGTGGATATGGCTATAATCTGAATTTTCCGCTCTAAAGCTGCCGCTGGACTATATACTGAATTTTTTGTGTCGTAATAATCATCACTCACATTAGGTCGAGCCTTTAACTCACCTATTTCTTCTTCGTAAAAAGTGATACTTCCTTCAGTTGCATTCTGATTATTAACATATTTTACAAGTATGCCATTTTCATACTCCATAAAATAATTTTTCAAACTGGAAATCCTGCGTTTTGCTAAATTAACATTGTAGTCGGTCGAGGCCAAGGGACTACAAAAACCTTTCATAGTAATCGTAACCTTTTCATTGTTTTTTAACACTTTAATCAGAAGCTGAGCGAATTTTTCCAAGTCCTGCATTCCCGCATCAACACTATCATCAAACAATGCATCAATATCATTTGTGGCGCGCTCGTAATCTTTTTCACTTGCACCTTTACTATATTCTTTTTTATACTGTTCACGCATGGCTGTGTATTCTTCCCACGCTTTTTTGTAGGATTTTTTTGTTGTTACTGCCAACGTTTTTTTATCAGGTTCATCATTGTGAAAATACAATGTTAATGGAACTAATAATTTCATTTGTGTAACAAATATCTGTGTACTATCAACCTTTTTAGGAGGCTCTGTTATTTGAGGAATTTTAAACATGTAGATATCATTACAGCAGCTTTCCTTTTCTTCAAAATAAGATCCCGGACGATTGGATGATAAATACGCCTCGGTTTTTGTTGAATTTATACTAAAATATAAATCATTATAACTTGTATTAATAGGCACACCTAAATTTGCAGGCTCGCCCAATTCACCATCCTTATAGGCACTTTTAAAAATATCCAAGCCACCCAAGCCTTTATGCCAAGTACTACTGAAGAATAATTCCTGACAAGGTTTACAGTAGTAAGGTGTTTTTTCATCTTCGATAGAATTTACTTTTTTCCCAGCATTCTTAGCTTTCCCATAAGTACCATCCTTATTAATTTTACTGTACCAAATATCCATCTTACCTTCTCCTCCAGCTCTATTAGAGGAAAAGAAAAGGACTTCTTCATCGGCTAAAAAACCGATTGCTGGTTGAGTATTATTACTACCAGGCAAATTGATTTCAGAAGGTAACTTTTTCAAAGTACTCCAGTGCCCATTTTTAAATTCAGAAGAATAAATTTCGCAACTAAAATCTTGAGCATTTTTTTGCTCACATCGAGTGATGTATACACGGGTAAAGTCTTCATTAAAGGCGGTATTCGCATTATGAATGCCCGACTTATTAAATAAAGTATCTAATTCATTGGCTTTATAGAATTTAATTGAATCGCGTGCCGAGGTATAGATTTTATTGTAATTAACATGATTCTTTTTGTCTCTATCCTTTCCATCACGCAATGAGGAAAAATAAAGAATACTATCTACTTGAACTGGAGCGTATTCGGAAACTTTACTGTTTACTGCACTATCCAAATGAATCATAGTTACAGTTTTATCTGGACGAGCAACGAGCAATTGTGCGTAATCACAAGAAAGGACTTCTTGATTTGCTTTTTTTACAAAATAACTATCTTTTTTCTTCTTGTTCTTCTTAGCATATTTATCGAACATTTTTTTTGCATCCTTGTATTTTCCTTTACTCTTTTTAATGGTTGCTAACCAAAAAACACATTCAGGATACAATTTGCCATTCGGATCTTTTTTATAGACTTTGTTATACCACTTGTCGGCAATATCATAATCGAAATTCAGACGACTAGCTTCTGCATATTTATATTGAATTGTAATATCGGTGGAATCTTGTAAAATGGCTTTATTGAAATAGATTGCTGCACTAAAAAAATCATTTTCAGCAAATGCTTTATCCCCATCTTCTAGCAATTGTTTTAGCTTTTGAGCAGATAATGAATTAGCGAATAGAAGAAAGAAAAAAATAAAAACGGTAAAAATGAATTTACTTTTTCTGAATGTAGTAGATGTATTAAAAACGTTTCTGAATAAAATCATACTTTACATATCGGTTGGACAAACACGTTTTTTTGCAACAAAAGGAACCATTTTTTTGAAAATGTAGACAACAGAAACTTCAAAACCACCTCTTCGGTTTGTAGCTTCAATTAATTTTGAAGTATTCACATCATAGCTAACACCCACATTAAAATTTTTAAAATCCATATTTGCTGCAATGATAAAGGCATCTTTTAATCTATAAAATGCTCCAAGCGAAACAGCTGTTTCAAGTCCATTAATTGGAGCTAGATGATATTTTCCAAATAGACCTATCAATGTTTCATTAAACTTACCTTGTTTTTGATATAGGAATGATGGCAACACATCCAGCTTTGCAGAAACAGGAAATTGTGCAAGTGCACTCGCATTAAATTTCATATCTAACTTAATAGAATTGTCATTAAAAAAGGATTGTGTAGGCT
>JBIIOB010000016.1:0-12029 GCA_044337125.1 Bacteroidia bacterium | reverse complement strand
GGATATTAACCTTCGTATCAAAGCAAAATCACTTAACCTAACAGCCGAGGATTATGAAACTGGAAAGATTAAAGATGTAAATGAACAACTTTATACTGGACGAAGTGAAATTCAAAAAGTTCCGACTGAAGTAATAAATGAAATTTATGAAAAAGGATTTTGTGAACCGAGCAAATTATTAAAAAAACAAAAGCCGCCTTCTAATCATTTTTATACACTTAAAAACGGATCTAAATCTGTTCTTGCATCTTACAGTCCAAACAAAGATGTAATAGAGCGTGTAAAAAAAGTAACTGCATTTGGAGTAAATCCGCGCAATGCAGAGCAAGCTTTTGCATTGGATGCAATCATGAATCCAGATATCAAGTTGGTGTCTATTCAAGGTGTTGCAGGTACTGGTAAAACATTGTTATCATTAGCTGGTGCATTAGAACAACGCAGAAATTTTCATCAAATTTATTTGGCTCGACCAATTGTTCCATTGAGCAATAAGGATATTGGTTACTTACCCGGGGATATTAAATCGAAGTTAAATCCTTACATGGAACCGCTATGGGATAATTTGAAATACATCAAAAATTTATTCAACGAAAAAGACAAAGAATACAAACAAATCAATGAAATGGTAGAACATGAAAAATTGGTTGTTTGCCCACTAGCTTATATCCGTGGAAGAAGTTTGTCGAATGTGTTTTTTATTGTTGATGAAGCACAAAATTTAACCCCACACGAAGTGAAAACAGTTATTTCACGTGCAGGCGAAAACACAAAAATTATTTTCACAGGAGATATATATCAAATTGATACGCCATACTTGGATACACAAAGTAATGGGTTATCCTACTTAATAGACAAATTGAAAGACCAAGCTTTGTATGCACACATAACACTTGAAAGAGGTGAACGTTCTGAACTTGCAAACTTGGCAAATGAATTTTTATAAAATTATAACTAAATAATATGCTTGAAAATTATAAATTATCAAACATTTTATTTTTAGATGTAGAAACTGCTCCCGTCATTTACAAATACAATGATTTAAGTGAAAACATCCGCCAGTTATGGGATTCAAAATTTAGGTATTCAACAAGCGAAAGCCCTGAAAGTCAATACAAAAAGGCCGGAGTATATGCTGAATTTGCAAAAGTGATTTGTATTTCGGTTGGTTTTTTTAATGAAAAAGAATTTCGGATAAAATCGTTTTATCATGAAGACGAGAAGCAACTTTTAAAAGATTTTGCTGGATTGTTGAACAAACACTTCAACAGAAAAGAACATCTGCTTTGTGCGCACAATGGAAAAGAATTTGATTTCCCTTTTTTGTGTCGTAGGATGTTAATTAATGGAGTAAAGCTTCCAAAAACATTGAACCTTGCTGGTAAAAAACCATGGGAAGTACAACACATTGATACAATGGAATTGTGGAAATTTGGCGACTATAAAAATTTTACATCACTGAATCTGCTCGCACATATTTTTAATATCCCTACACCAAAAGATGATATTGATGGAAGTGATGTAGCAAGAGTGTATTGGGAAGAAAAAAACATACAACACATTGTTACCTATTGTCAGAAAGATGTATTAACTGTTGCGCGATTATTATTAAGGTTTATGGGTGAACCATTGATTGAAGAAAAACAAGTTGTAATAACATAACCTATTTTAAACACTGCTTAACTAGTATTATCAAATGAAAACAAGATCACTTATTTTTTTAGGAGCCATTCTTCTACTTTTTACATTTTCATGTACCAATCCAAAATCAAAGCTAGCTGAATATGGACCTGTTCTAGAAAATGTGATGCAAAGTGATATTGGAGCGTTTAGAGGATTTTCATTGGGAGAAGCTTTTGATACCATAAAACAAACGGAGAAAGTAGAACCAATTGAATCTGATGAAAACTACTTGTATTACGAGTATTCAATCGATACACTTGGTTCTTATAATGTTGCTTATAATTTTGAAGAAAAAGCATTGAATGAAATTCAAGCAGACATTTTTATTAGCAATGCAAGCAAAACCGAAGAAGTATACAACAGTTTTAAAAAATACTTTGATTTACATTACGGGGTTTGTGAAGATCATATGGGATTTGCAGTTTGGACAGTTAAATCAGCCAAATTTGGAGATGTTCGGATCAACTTAAGTGATGAAAGTGCCGACTTTACAGTTGAAAACAACCCAGGTAAAATATCAATCTGGATATATCCAGATAAAAATTAAGTGCCCGCCTTTTTGGAGAATGCTATTTTAGTGTTCAGTAGGTAAAATCCTTGCATAATTGCCCAACAAAATGTACTTTTAGCACTCTTTGAAAAACCAATAAACAAAGATGGCAAAGGAAACTCTTTTAGAAATAAAAAACTTAGTTACTGAATTTCGTACCGAAGAGGAAACGGTTAAAGCAGTAAATGACATATCTTTTACTCTATCAAAAGGAGAAACCATTGGTATTGTTGGAGAATCAGGATCAGGAAAATCGGTTACATCTCTTTCGGTAATGCGATTAATTCCCAACCCTCCCGGAAAAATTACTGGTGGCGAGATTATCTACCACTCAAAAAACAAAGGACCAATTGACTTGGTTCAGCTTTCAGAAAAAGAAATGCGACAGTTGCGTGGACACGAAATTGCCATGATTTTTCAGGAACCCATGACTTCTTTAAATCCCGTGTATACTTGCGGAGATCAAGTAATGGAGGCCATTCTATTGCATCAAAAATGCACTAAAAAAGAAGCAAAAGACAAAACAATTGCACTCTTCAATGAAGTTCAACTGCCTCGTCCAGAAGCCATTTTTGATAGTTATCCTCACCAAATATCGGGTGGTCAAAAACAACGTGTAATGATTGCAATGGCAATGAGTTGCCAACCCAATATTTTAATTGCCGATGAACCTACCACAGCATTGGATGTGACAGTGCAAGCGACCATTTTAGATTTGATGCTAAAATTGCAACGCGAACATGAAATGGGCATCATGTTTATTACACATGATTTAGGTGTAATTGCAGAACTAGCAGATAAAGTAGTGGTAATGTATAAAGGAAAAATTGTAGAGCAAGGTACGGTTTACGAAATATTCTCAAATCCACAACATCCTTATACGAAAGGACTTTTAGCATGTCGTCCGCCATTGAATAAACGTTTACATTGGTTGCCAACTGTGGCCGACTTTATGAAAACGAATGAAAGTGGTGAAATGGTTGAAAGTACACAATCGGTTTCTGATGTTACAGAAAAACTGGTTGTTACCAAACAAGAAAGAGATGAGGCTCATAAAAAATTGTATTCAAAAGAGCCAATTTTAAGCATCAAAAATTTGCAAACCTACTTCCCTATTAAAAAAGGAATGTTTGGCAAAGCAAAAGATTTTGTAAAAGCTGTTGATGATGTAAGTTTTGATGTTTATCCAGGCGAAACCCTTGGTTTAGTTGGTGAGTCTGGATGTGGTAAAACCACATTGGGTAGAAGTGTATTGCGTTTGATTGAACCTACTGGTGGAGAAGTTCTATTTAACGGAAGTAATATTACAACCCTAGGCGCAACGGAAATGCGTGAATTGAGGAAAGACATTCAAATTATTTTTCAAGACCCTTATTCTTCTCTTAATCCTAGAATTACCATTGGTCAAGCCATTATGGAACCCATGCAAGTTCATGGTATTTTAGAAAATGATAAAGCAAGAAAAGAACGAGTTATAGAATTATTGCAACGTGTAAATATGAATGAAAGTCATTTTTACCGTTATCCGCATGAATTTTCTGGCGGTCAGCGCCAACGTATTTGTATTGCTCGCGCATTGGCATTACGTCCTAAATTTATTATTTGTGATGAATCTGTTTCCGCTCTTGACGTTTCTGTTCAGGCACAAGTATTAAATTTGTTAAATGAGCTAAAACGTGAATTTGACTTTACCTACATTTTTATTTCGCATGATTTATCGGTAGTAAAATTCATGAGCGACCGAATGGTGGTGATGAACAAAGGCAAGATTGAAGAAATGGGTGATGCTGATGAAATCTATAATAATCCGCAAACCGAATACACTAAAAAGTTAATTGGCGCAATTCCGAAAGGACAGTTAGAAGACATTAAAGCATCCATCGACAAGAAAAATAAGTACACTCATACACATTAGCATGTCGTTTTTAAAAAGAATAGGTCTTCCATCTGTTTCTATTTTTATTGTTGCTTTAACTTGTTTCATCATTGATTTTGATTTAAAATTATGGGAAAAACAAGATCGTGTTATTGAACATGATGTCCATTGGTATTATTCCTATTTGCCCTCAACATTTATTTATGATGATATAAAACAAGAAAAAAGCGATTATCGTTTTGATGACAATTATTATCTGTTTTGGCCGCTCTTTACAGAAGATGGGAAAAAGGTAAACAAAACCACAATGGGGCTTTCCATATTATATGCCCCATTCTTTTTTACTGCTCATTATTATACCACCATAACAGGAAACTATCCAGCAAATGGATTTTCTGAACCCTATAAATTCTTTCTACTTCTCTCATCCATTTTCTATTTGATCCTTGGATTGGATTTTGTAAAAAAAATATTACATCACTTTCAGTTCTCCAATAAGGTAATTGCGATCACCCTTTTATTAATTGGATTAGGCACCAATTTGCTTTGTTACTCTTCAGTAACAGCTACTATGTCGCATTCCTATAATTTTTTCCTATTTGCAATTTTTATCTATTACACCATTCGTTGGTACGAAAAAATCACTTTTAAAAATACCATAATACTTGGTCTATCGTTGGGTTTAATTTCATTAATAAGGCCATCCAACGTACTAATCATTCTATTCTTCTTGCTGTATGGAATCCAATCTTTTAAAGACATCAAAGGGCGTTTCTTCTTTCTACTGAAAAAATTTATCCCTTTAAGTGCTATTGCTCTTTTAAGCATTGCCGTTTGGATTCCACAATTTATCTATTGGAAAATAGCTACTGGGCATTACCTTTTTTATTCATACACAGACGAACGATTTTATTTCAATGATCCACATATCATTGAAGGTTTATTCAGTTTTCAAAAAGGATGGCTAGTATACACACCTATCATGTTTTTTGCAATTGCTGGTCTTTTTCTATCCAATGAATCACTCAAAAAAACAAGAGTTGCAATCGTTTCTTTTTTGATTATAAACATTTATATCATCTTTTCCTGGTGGTGCTGGTGGTATGGTGGAACATTCGGACAACGAAGCATGATTGAAAGTTATGTGTTACTGGCAATACCATTTGCATCGTTTATAAAAATAGTAATCGACAGAAAAGTTATTGTGAAATTTCTTTTTGCTCCAGTGGCAATTTTTTTGATTTGGCTCAATATTTTCCAAACCTATCAATACGAATACAAATCATTGCATTGGGATGGGATGACGAAAGAACTTTATTTCAAACAATTTGGTAAGCTTGACAAGATTGAAGGATTTGATTCCATGGTTCATTGGCCAAATTACGATGAAGCTAGAAGGGTAAACAAGGAGCAAAAAGTTGAAGCACCAAAAGAAAATGAAATTGGCCTTCCGGCTGATAAAAAAATAATAAGTCGTAAAAAAATAAACTTGAAGGCTTACAATAATAATTTTGTTTGTGACGATGGTAATCGGAATCACATCATAGTGGCAGACAAACCAGCTGCCAGTTCATGGGAGATGTTTGAGTTGATTAAATTTGATGACAGCACTTGTGTTTTTATTTCTTACGACAATAGTTTTATTTCTGCTGAACTAAATTTAAAAAACGAATTAACTGCAACCCGCAAAATTGCTTGGGCCTGGGAAACTTTTAAAATCACAAAAATCGGAAACAGCAAAATAGCACTAATGGCTGATAATGGGAAATATATAAGTGTAGACGAATCGACATTAGAATTAAAAGCCATCTCAGAAACTATTGGAGAAAAAGAGACGTTTGAAATTGTAATTAAACAATAATGGAAAATGGAAATTAGTTATAATGAAAATAATTAATTTAAAATAAGTTTATTAAGACCTACATTACCAATATTCATCGTAGGAATGGTATCAAATGTTATTTTAGCTGTGTCAGGTTTTAATTCTCCTCTAATTCTAGAATATTCAGTTGCCGAGGCCATCCAATGGTAAAAAGGAAAAGTCCCCAACAATTCAAATGTCCCATCTTTTTTAGATACAGTATGGTAGGAGCTTGACCACCATTCGTTCCAAGCCAACACAAGGCCCCCTTCAATTGGATTGCCGTTTTCATCAATCAGCTTTCCTTTTAATCTACATTCTTTACCATTGCTATAGTTATAGTAATTACTCGCACACAAACATTCTTCCTTTGGTAAATTTGGATTAAATTTTTGAAAAGCTTGAACAACCGGTTTCACAGTTCCTTTAACTGTTAACTTGCTTCCTGGAACAACCGTTTCGCCTGTCCAATTTATAACTCCCATAAAATTTGCATGAAACAATTTCCAATCAACATCTTTAAATTGCCACCACGAATAACCAATTGAGCCACAATTATAGGTTTGTTTAATTGTTTTTTCTGCAAATGCTAACTGATCCATATAGCTTACAGAATCATTATCAGCAGAGATAGCAGTTTCGCCAATTAACCAAGGTTTCTTTATATATTTTCCATACCAATACAATTCGTTTCGAACTTGATCGGGTTCATATTCATAAGGGTGTAAGGAAATAAAATCAACATCTAAAATATTGGGGTCCCATTCAAATACTTCTCTTATTCCAGCCAACCCAATTGTTGTAAGTTGGTTCGGTGCATTCTTTTTTACGATTTTATTCCATCGTTTTACTAAAAAATAAACATCCTCTTTGTCGCGTTCTACCGTATCAAAATAAAGCGGTTCATTAAAAAAGTCATAGGCTAATATTGCCTTTTCATTCTTAAATCGTTGGGTAAGTTTTTCTAGACACACTTCTGTTCCTGGAGCATCTGCCGATAATCGAACCAGATAAATTATTTTTAATCCTGTTTTATTTGCCAACTGAAAAAGATCTTCTAAAGCATCAAAATATACATCGTAATTCTTATCGTTCCACAAAATCAATGTAGTATCTTTCTCATTATTAATTCTAGCACCAATAGACAATCTTCCAGTTGACTTATCTTCAACACCCACCTCGCCCACTCTGACAATTCGTATAGAATTAAATCCCATTTGTTTAATCAAATTAAATTCTGCCTCAAGCTCCATTAGACAAGAATCTTTAGTAACAAATCTGTGTTTGTTTTCCGGGTAGTAACCACCAAAAGGTGTAATCCAAAATTTATCTTTATCTGCCTGAAGCGTTAAAATATAGTTGATTGTAACAGGATAAAACGGCTTATCATTAATATTCAGTTTCCCGTTTTTAATCGATGGAAATCCTTTTACTAAGGGAGTGCTAATATTTTCATTTTTGCTATAGAATGTTAAATAGGCCATAGCAACAGAAATTAATAATAAAAAAATTAACAAATATTTTTTCATTTTTTTATAATTTCAAAAACTTCCCACGCATCTGCTTTCTCACGAATAGCGCTTATATTAGAATTCGTAGATAAATCAGCACTAAGGTACTTTCCATCTATGCCTTTTATATTAATTTTATTAGTTGCCACTTTAATTATTTCAAACATCTCCCATTCTGATGCTTTACCTCTTATTACGTCTATCTTTGAACCATAACTCAAGTTGTCCGACAAAAATTTACCAGTAGATGCTTTTATTACACTTTTTCCATTTCCCATATCAATCGCCTCAAACACTTCTGCCTTTGTTGAATCTGATTCAGAAGCATATAAAACAGAATCGGCACCAATAACTAAAAACATATTGTTTGATGCTTTCAATGAAAATTTAGCGGGCATTTGAACTGCAGGAGTCTGATTCGCTTCAATAGCTGCATCTTGATTTTTCATATCCTCATCACAACAAGAGGACATAAAAGACAAAACTACTATTAGTGAAGATAAAATTTTTATTGATTTCATTTTAGTTGTAATAATCTTTTATTTATAATCTGCTTAAAGTTTTGTAAAGTTAATTTTTTTTATGAGACACCCATTCCAACAAAAACAATAATCAATATTGTGGTATTAACCAAAATTTTTCCCATTCGCCAACCTCTGTTCTGTTGGCAACAATCACACTAGTATTTCTATCTGCGCAAAAGTAGGTTCCATTCATTTGCTTAATCGCAAACTGGTTATTCTCTATCTGCTGAAAATTAAACAACTCCCCACCCCATGCATTGTCAGAATTAGCAGATAGCTTAAAAGGTTCTTTCTGAAGTACTGTTACAAACTTACCATTTGATGCCTTTAGAGCTTTCCATCCATTTTGAAATAAACACATTTCAAAAACACTTGCTTTTGCAAAATCAGTCTCACTGTGCACCAATACATTATCTCTATCATCAATTGAAATATAACTACCATTTGAGCACTTTATAACAAACTTTAGTTTTTGTTTCAAGTATAATTTACTATACTGCAGTACTTCGTAATTATTACACTTGTATTTTTTTTCATCAAATTTCAAAAAATAACCAAATTGAAAAATGGTATCTTTTATTTTTTCTTGGGAAGAAATTTGGTCACTAATAAAATAGAATCGATCCGCATTCATTGGAATTTGTTTCCAATCCCAATTTCTAACGTATTCGTTCTCAAAAGCAAGTGCATTCAAGCTATCAATAGCTATCGCATTTATTTTATAGGCATCCCAATATCCAGCAATAAGTGTTCCTGAAGGTAAACTATTAAATTCTCCAAACTTTTCAAAAGGTGTTTCCCTGCCAAATTCAACTGCTCTTTTAATACAAAACGACAAGCATATTGTAACCAGAATAAGTGATATGCCATTTTTAACCAATACAGAAACATTCAAGCTGTTAAGTTTTAATAAAAAATAAAAAAAGAATAGAATATAAACTGGTGTAAAATACTTAGGAGAAAACTGTGATCTCAGATTCCATGCTGAAATAAACAAAAGAATTATTGATATAATAACAGTAAGAAGAACAGCATTTCTAAAATTTTGCATTTCCCTCAACTCTTCTCCTTTTTTTTTCCAGGTAAATACAATTAAAAAAATCACACTAAAAAGTAAGAACCAATTAAATATGTTTTCTATAATTAATTGGTCTTTAAACAATAAGGCTGCGCTAAGCTTTTCAATAAAAAATAAAAAATTTTGTTTAAGTCCTTCTAGTGTATCTATAAATACTTTATCATAAATAGCATCATCAGCAGAAAAACTTTTAAGCTTTTTCAATATTACTATCGATACGAATGCCATAATTACAAAAAGCACTTCTAATAAATAAATCCACCCACTTTTTAGCTTATTCAACCAAAATTCACGGCTATTTTTATCCTTAAAAAAAACATACATAGGAATTATTGCTAAAACGGCATTAAATTCAGAAACCCAAATTCCTAGTCCAAAAAAGAGTGTCGTCATTACCAACAACAGGAAAGTAATGTTAAATTGCTTAAACCTGAACTCGTCTTCCTTATATTTTTGAGTGTAACTATTCAATAGAGAATACGACCACATGGAAATGCTTCCTATAAATAATTGTGCCGCATAAGGATGCCCGATAAGTATCAGCGCATTATATTCATTAACAGGTAAAAATATGAGAGCATACAGGACAATTTTTAGTCGTTTGTCGGAAATAAAGCTTGTCAGAAATAAAGCGCCAATAAATAAAAACAGAAACTGTATCAATGAACACACGTAGAGCGGATGAATTGGCAGTATTTTCAATAAACCATAGGCAAGCATAGGTAGTAAGCTTCCTAGCCTATTTTGTCCCCAGTAATATAAATCCCTAGGCAACTGAAAATCTTTTGACATTAATACCTGAATGGCACTATCAGAATCAAAGTTAAAGTAATTGAATGGAGCGTAAAACCAAAGCCAAACAAGTAGAATAGCTACTATTGAACAGTAATAAGTAAGAGGGCTGTTTAGGAATATGCTCTTTTTATTCGGCACGCTATTTTGAAAAAATATTGTATTTTAAAATGCACCATATGGCTCTGAATCCATCCTTCCAGCCAATTTTTTTTCCTTCTTCATAGGTTCTACCATAATAAGAAATCCCTACCTCGTATATTCTTATTTTGGGAACACGAGCAATCTTTGCAGTTACTTCAGGTTCGAAGCCAAATCGTTTTTCATTCAATTTAATCGATTGAATGGTTTCTGTTTTAAACAATTTATAACAGGTTTCCATATCACTCAAATTCAAATTGGTAAACATATTTGATAGGAATGTCAAGAACTTATTGCCGATGGTATGCCAAAAAAACAAAATACGATGCGGACGACCTCCCATAAATCGAGAGCCATACACAACATCTGCAAACCCATTTACAACAGGTTTTAACAACACATTAAACTCTTCAGGATCATATTCTAAATCTGCATCCTGAATAATTAAATACTCTCCTGTGGCCAAAGAAATTCCTTTATGCAGAGCTGCGCCTTTGCCTTGATTGTATTCTTGATTAAATAAACGAATGTTATACGATTTATGGCTTTCAATGTATTTTTCAATTACTTCTTTTGTAGCGTCCTTAGAACAATCGTTAACGATGATAATTTCCTTTTCAATATTATCAATTAGGTTAACTGCAATTACCTTATTCAAAATAAGATGAATTGTTGCAGCCTCATTGTAGGCAGGAATAATAATTGATAGTTTTTTTATGGCCATTTTACTTAAACGTAATTACTTTTAGCATCAAATTATTAACAGCAATTTGCTGCTTATTAGGATTCCAAATATACACATTTAATTTATCTCCCGCCTTAGTGGGAGAAGATAAAATATAGCTGTAGGATGCATTTTGCCAGCTTTTTAATTCTCCCACAAAACCATTAATTACAGAGGTCGACCAAACATAATTTCCGTTTTCATTGTCCAAGGTAAAAACAATGCTTACATCGTCCGTTAATTTTCTTTCATGATAGAAATCTGCCTTAAATGTGATTAGCGTTTTCGACAACACCATGCTATCGTCTACAATATAACTCAATAAGGGGCTGTATTCACCGGTTGGCAATAACAAAAAACCATTTGATTGTGAAATGGATTTATCAAAATGTGTGTGTTCAATTTTGGGCTTATGACTCGATTTGGCTAATACATTTTTTGTAATGGGATACTTTTTAATTAGATGCAATGAATCTTTATTGGCTTGTAGATATTGCTCTTCGGTAATAAAAAAATAGTCATTGATATAATTTTGTTCCTTTGAACGCGATACCTGATTTAACCAATTTAAATCATTTACGGTTCGATAATAATTTATACTCGACTCAAAAAACAATGGAATTCCGATTGTACTATTAAATTTCACTTCTGGCTGTTGCTTGATTTTTTCTAAATCCAAAAGCATTTCTTTTGTTTCACAATCCTCTTTCCAATCGTATACATACTTAAAATTTGCAGAGCAAAAAAGATGAACCAAACTAATTACAGCTAGAGGATAACCTACAAAAAACCATTTAGAACCTCTTTTACTAAATTCATTGATCAGAAAAACAACTATCAATAGAAACAAAACAAAAACAAACAACACAGCTCTTTCAATAATATAAAGTGTTCCAATAAGATGGTGCTGCAACACTGTTCCTCCAATAATTAATAACAATAACAGCAAAAGCACAATTAAAAATTGGCCTTCTTTTGCAAATTGTTTTTTAAAAAATGGAATTATTACAAAAATGGAAGCAATGATGATTGTAAGTAAAATAAACCCTTTTATGGTTGTATAAATAATTGAATATTTTTCAGAAGAATAAACAAGTCGCGGTACAATCGATTTTACAGAATCGCACCAAAAACCAGCATTGCCTCCCATAAATAAAGCTCCCTCTTTTTTTAATTCGAATGAGTATGGTACAACAGTATATAAAAAAATAAGGATTAAAATACCCGGTACAAATAGTTGTTTCATACCGCTCTTAATTGCAGTAAAAAGTTGTTTTGTATTCTTAAAATGA
>JBIIOB010000281.1:0-3748 GCA_044337125.1 Bacteroidia bacterium | reverse complement strand
GGAGCTGCTTCGCCCGGTCGGTGACAATTAGAACATTTTTTATACATCAAAGGAGCAATGTGCTCGGCATAGGTAATGTTCTCAATCTCTTTTTCTGAAGTTCCACAAGAACAGAAATACACAAAACTTACGAGTATAAAATAAATTCCGGTGTATCTTTTTAATTGCATTCCGTTATTGAATTGGCTGTTAATAAATTTTGAACAAAAATAAAAAACATTTCGTGCAAAAGTACACTTTGAATTTACCTTTGTTACTATGAATAAAACCTTTCTGTACCTATTGGTTCTAATTATTTCCTTTTCGATGATTATTTCTACAAGCTCTTGCAGAAGTAAAAGTCCATACAACCCTTATTTAACAATGAAAACAAAGCCGAGTGAAAAGCAGGCTAAGGAAAATAAAAAGGTAATAAAAAAAGGAAACAGGGCCTACAAGAAAAAAGAGGAAAGCAGCAGGAAACATTTATTTGGTCGTAAACATGCGCCAAAAAAATAATTAATTCGTTTCTAACAGAAAATCCATTGTATCTATTCCATCAGCATAATCATTTAATGTTGGACATTGTGCAGCCCCAAGTGGAATAGCATTTTCAACCGTTTTAGTGGATGATACAATGCATTGAATGTTTTCACGTTCATCAGCTAACCGCTTATTTAACTTTTCAATGGTTTCATAATATTCATAAAACAAAACACCTATGGGTGATGAAAATGTTTCATCTTCCTTGATCAATAAAAAGTTATTATCCAACAGCGACTTATCACCTTTCATTAAATAAACTGTTCTATTGTATTCGTAATTATTTAAATACTTATTATTATCTAAATAGGATTGAAAATCATAAATAGCTTCAAAAAATGTGTCGAATTTATACCCTTTAGGCACAAATAATTTTGAAACATTGCGGCACCCTAGTCCAAAATATTGAAATATATCCTTGCCTAATTTTTTCAATTCTGTTGCTGATTCAGAACCGTCCAAAACAGCCACCGAATTCCTATTTTTTCGAATAATATTAGGGTACTTACCGAAATAATAATCAAAATAACGTGCAGAATTATTGCTTCCAGTAGCAATAACAACATCCATGGTTTTTATTTGTCCCTCTGTAAAAACTATTAAATCAGAAAACTGAGGTTCTATGGCAATTAATACTTTAGAAATAAATGGCAATAAAAGTTTATCCTCGCTCGATAATTTTCCAATAAATTTATTCCCCGACATTAAAACACATAGCATATCATGGAAACCAACCATCGGTACATTTCCTGCCATGATAACGGCAACATTTTTTTGAACTCGAGGTTTATCCAATTGAGCAACATAACCTGCCACCCATGCTATTAACTTATCTTCCTCCAAACTATCTGCAATAGCTGAAAAAGCATTTCGAACATTACTTTCGGTAAACCAAGGATTGTATATTTTCACAGTTGTAATCAACTGGTTACAATCCTCAAAAAACAACGAATTCAATGCCGTATACTCAGGGTTAGTTTCCTTTTCCTCAAATTGTTTTAAAAACTTCCCAAGCTCAACAAATGCCTTTATTCGATTGTTTAATTCCATAAAATTGTAGTGTTTCTAAACTTTTTATAATAAATTTGCAGCGAATATTTTTACAAAACTAAAAACTATTATAGACTTATGGCAATTAAAATAACAGAAGAGTGCATTAACTGTGGTGCTTGTGAGCCAGAATGCCCAAATAATGCGATATACGAAGGTGGAAATGAATGGCGTTTTGCTGATGGAACTTCTATTAAAGGAATGTTTGCATCTAAAAGCGGAATGAATGCAGATGCGGATGCTCCTCAAACTCCTGTAGCAATGGATATTTATTATATTGTATCTGATAAATGTACAGAATGTGTAGGTTTCCATGATGAACCTCAATGTGCTGCTGTGTGTCCTGTTGACTGCTGTGTGGATGATGAAAATTGGAGAGAAAGCAAAGAGGATTTGTTGGCAAAAAAAGCAACACTTCATGCTTAAATGATAATTTAAACAAAAACGCCATTCCAACAGAATGGCGTTTTTGTTTAAAATAAATCACTTTCAATTCCGTTATTTAATACGTAAATTCGAAACATGCAAAAGACCCTCCTCTTTCTTTTATTCATCATTACCCTTCCTACCATTGCGGCAAAAGATACAAGCGCAAACTATTTCGAGATTCAACAAGCAAAAATAAAAACGTTAAACAAAAAATTATTTAGTACACCAAATGAAGAGGAACGACTAAAATTAAATGCGCAACTTGTTACTTTATTTGACGAAACACTAAACCAGCCTAACTCATTTGAATTCCCATTTGATTCATTAAAAAAGGACATTGGTATTTTAACCTCACCCGACAATCGTTTTCGAATAATCAATTGGAATATCGAAAAAAATGATGGAACACAACAATACTTTGGCTTTATTCAAGAAAAATATAGTGTACCAAAAAAGAAAATAGAAAGTGTTTTATTATTCCCATTAATCGATAAATCAGCAGAAATCAGAAATCCTGAAAACACCATAACCGATAATAAAAAGTGGTTTGGAATGCTTTATTACAAGATTATTCCGGTGAAATCAAAAAAGAAAACCATCTATACACTTTTGGCTAGAGACATGAATGATAAATTGTCTCAGAAAAAAATCATTGATGTATTAAGCTTCGATAGCAATGGAAATCCAAGGTTTGGTGCTGATATATTTTCATTGCCAAAAAAGTATCCTAAACGTGTTATATTCGAATATGCAAGTAGCTGCATTTTTGCTTTAAAATACAATGAGAATTTGGACATGATTGTTTACGATCGATTAGCGCCAATGGAACCACAATTAGAAGGTCAATACCAATATTATTGTACTTCTGACTTTGAATATGATGGTTTAAAATTAAAAAAAGGTAAATGGATCTTTCAAGCAGATGTAGCACCAAAAAACCCAAAAGACAATACAGACAAAGGATATAATAATCCTGAAGGCGACTCATCTAAACCTCAAAGTGATACAGTTATAAAAAAGGTGAAGCGAAAAAAGAAATAAAATAATCTATGAATTACTTAATTGAGATTTAAATTATTCCTAATTTCGTTGAGTAATTTATTCAACCCGACAATCAATCTAAATTATATGTCAACCACAACAAAAAAAGTTCACAATTTTAGCGCTGGCCCAGGTATATTACCTGCAGAAGTATTAAAACAAGCAGCAGAGGCTTGTATCAACTTTGATAATCTTAACCTTTCACTTTTAGAAATTTCTCATCGTAGTAAAAATTATGAGAAAGTAATGGACGAATCTCGTGCATTAGTTAAAGAATTGCTTGGTTTAAACGATAACTATAAAGTATTATTCCTTGGTGGTGGTGCAAGCTTACAATTTGCAATGGTACCTTACAATTTGCTACGTACCGAAGGGACTGCAGGTTATATCAATACAGGTGTATGGGCAAGCAAAGCGATTAAAGAAGCAAAAATGATTGGAAACACTCAGGTAATTGCATCTAGTGAGGACAAGAAATTTAGCTATATTCCAAAAGGATATGATATTCCAACAAATTTAGATTACCTACATATTACTTCTAACAATACCATTTATGGTACTCAAATGAAACAGTTTCCTAAAACTTCTGTTCCTTTAGTTTGTGATATGAGTAGCGATATATTTAGTCGCACAGTTAATGGAAACGATTTTGCCTTGATCTATGCAGGAGCGCAAAAGAACATGGGACCTGCTGGTGCTACAATGG
>JBIIOB010000280.1:0-3773 GCA_044337125.1 Bacteroidia bacterium | reverse complement strand
ATTTTGTGTAATTACATAACTAGCACCTGTAGCCCCTGGTATTGCTGTTCCATTCAAATACCATTGCAATTGAACACCGGTTAAAAAACAATTCAAGATATTACCTGTTGCCAAAAATGTTGGTGGTCCAGGCAATGGAATAATTTCTACATGCTGAATAGCACTTAACGATGAACAACCATTTGCATTGGTTAACTGAAAATAATAATCACCTGTTTGTGAAGCAGTATAATTAATTCCATTTTCGTTTACCAATAAAGTTGTATCGTTATACCATTGAATAAAATCAGCTCCTACTCCATTTGCTGTAAGCAAAACTGAATCGCCAAAACAAACTGAATCATTCAAGGCATATGTTACTGTACCTGGAGTTGGCGGTGCATAAACATGAATGGTATCATAATTCAAAAAGGATTGAATAACATACGTTGCTACTGTGATGGTGCCCGATGTTCCTCCTGCACCGCTAAATGGAATAGTTCCAGCACCCGAAACAGAAAAAGGAAAGTTTCCTAAATTATCATCAGCCGAAACATTGTCATCATCCATAATGGTAATTGAATAAGGAGGATTGTTCAACAAGATATTTAATCCCGACCACGCACCTGATTGTACATCACTCAATGAGGATGCAGTGTATAAATTGTTGGATAAAGAATTAAAAATTTGAAAATAAGGATCTGGATTATTGAACGTACAACTAGCTTCTTCCACATCCCCACACCAATTGTTATTCAATCCAGTAACATTTACACCTGTAATTTTATATCCTAAAATATCGGTTTGTAAGGAAACCACGTAATCTCCTGGGCTTGTATAATTTTGTAATGGTGGTGTTTGTGAAGTGCTTGTATTTCCATTTCCAAAATTCCAAGAATACGAAGTTGGGTTGGGTGCTCCTGAAATTAAACTGGTAAATGAAACCAATGCTGTATCACAAGATTGTGCTGGACTAAATGAGAAACCAGCATTTCCACCTGCGGCAGCATCAATATCAACTACAATTGGGATAACCGAATTTACATTTCCTACAACAGCTAAATTGGTAAGTAAACCCACTTCAATAATAAAATGACCGCTTTGCAAAGGTGTACCACAAATCTTAACACAACCGTGAATGCTAACGCTAGGGTCGTACTGGCAACCATTTGCAGAGTTGTTGCATTGCCAATTTAAACCGAAAGGCAAACCAGTTACAGAAACGATTTTAAAATAGTTAACAGCAAAACCAGAAGTATCGGTGAACATTACAAAGGTAACATCTTCGCTATACGGTTGTGCTTGCGTTCCATTAGGCAAGGTGTCCGGATAAATACCGGGAGCTGTGAGTGTTGAATTGATTGCACATCCGGGACATTGTGCAAATGTTACTTTTGAAAAAAGCATGCAAAAGATAACAATTAAAAGTGGGGTAAATTTTTTCATGTATCGTTTAGTTTATACTAAAATACAAGAAAAAAATGGAAGATAAAAATGATTAGTCGATTCGTATTCCAATCATACATACATCATCAATCTGCTCCATCTTCCCTCTCCAACTCTCAAAAGTTGTATTAATGATTGTTTTTTGAGCATCCATTGTTTGTGATTGAATGGAAAACAATAATTCTTTTAATGCTTTCGCTTTAAATTTTTTGCCATTATTGCCACCAAACTGATCTACATAACCATCGGAAAAAATATAGATGGTATCCCCTTTTTGTAAATCAAACGTATGGGTGGTATAATTATCGAGGTTATGAAATTTTCCGATAGGTTGCTTATTGGCTTTGGTTTCTATTATTTCACCATTTCTAATAATCCATAACGGATTGTGTGCGCCAGCATACTTTAATATTTTTCCTGATAAGGAACAAAGTGCTATGTCCATTCCATCTTTTACATCTTCTTCACTTTTTTCAAATTCCTGAATTACCAACTCGCGTGTTTTATCTAAAATTTTTCCTGGATCATTCAAATTAAATTCACGTACAGCTCTGTTCAATGCATTAACACAAACTACCGAAACCATTGCACCTGGAACACCATGGCCAGTGCAATCCGCAGCTGCAACTAATAATGTATCATTCTTTTGCTCCAACCAATAAAAATCACCAGCAACTATATCTTTTGGTTTATACAATACAAATGCATTTTTAAAATTTTCTTGAAATTTTTTATTGGAAGGAAGAATTGCAGATTGAATACGTTTAGCATAATTAAGTGAATCCTGAATTTCATTGTATTGTTCTTTTATTTTGTCCTCCGATTCCTTTCTTCGAACTACTTCTTTTTTAAATTTAAAATTCCATGAAAGCAATCCTGCCAAAAGGATGATGACACCTGAAACTTCCAGAACATTTGCTCCTGGCCAATGTTGTATTTTAAACAGTACACCCAATGCAATCGCATTTAAACCAATAAAATCAACTGTACTCAACAATACTGTTTCCCATTTATTACTTGCAAAGGGAAGCCATTTTAGATAGGTATGTTTTAATTGAAGAGGAGCATACGCAAAACAATACCACAATACACCAACAATTAATTCAATACCAGCACCCGGAAAACTCAAAAAACGAGAAGTTAATCCAGCAACAAATAGCAGTATACAAATGATTAGGTAAATTCTTTTTATTTTATTACGTTTCGCACTATCTGCATTTATTACAATCAAAGCAGCACCAAAAGGAATGAATACAGAAGTAGATAAAATAGAAATAATAAAAACACCCTTAATAAAGTGGTCATTAAATGCGATTAAAGCAACTAACAAACTAGTAAAAAAAAGTATAAAGAAAACGCCTAATTTTTTCATGCATTTTTTAGTTTATACTAAAATACAAGAAATAAACCGAACATAACACACACTAGTTTACTTTTATGTTTCTGTAAAACTTTAGAAGAATAAAAAAGTAGGACAATAGCAATGGTCCGAATATTACGCCTGCCAAACCGAATAGTTTCAGTCCGCTAATAATACCAAACAAAGTAATGAGTGGATGGATGTCTGCAATTTTCTTTTGCAAAACAAAACGCAATAAATTATCGATAGTAGATATCACCAAAACTCCAGCAAGCAAAATAGCGGTACCGTTAAAATAATCGCCATTCACAAGCATCATGATTGAAATTGGAAGCCAAATTAAAGCCGAACCAACAAATGGAATCATTGAAAATACGCCTGAAATCATTCCCCAAAAAAGAGCATCCTGCACATTAAAAATAGAATAACAAATACTTGCAACAACCCCTTGTATTAATGCTAACAATGGAGAACCAATTGCATTCGAATAAATTTGTTTATTAAGTTCGGTATTTAATATTGTGATATTTTCTTTTGAAAATGGAAGATAGTGGGATAACGCAGATTCTAATTTGCCAATGTTTACCAACATATAATACAACACAAAATACATGATGGCAATGCTACCAATAGCATCAATTGTGCGTGATACAATCGTTGCCAAAAAACCCGTCACTTCTTTTTGAAGTGATAAAATTGTTTGACTGGTAACTACCTTCACCCCAAACAATGCTTCTATTTTATCTGTTGCTGTCAACAAGGAATCATGAATAGAAACATTTTGCAAAATGGAATTGAGTTTAACATACAACACATTGCTCATCAATATCAATGGGCCTAAAATCAACACAAAGCTTAATACAATAATTAACAATGCCGCTAAACCATTTTTGAATTTCCATTTTTGAGTTAAAAATTTCATTACTGGTCGTGTAAGCACATAAAAGATGATTGCGCCCAAAAATATTGTCAATACTCCTGTTAAGGA
>JBIIOB010000015.1:0-12155 GCA_044337125.1 Bacteroidia bacterium | reverse complement strand
AATCCAGCTTCGTTTGAAAGCACATCGTCTTTTTTACTACCTGCTAATACATACATCGGAATGGATAAAATTTCGATTCCTAAAAACAACATGGCCATGTTGCTGTAAGATACCATGATTACCGCACCTGCCAATGAAAAGATTACCAATGAAAAATAATCAGTCATGTTGGATTCTTCTTTAAAGAAACCATCGGCCATAACAAACCAAAGAATAGAAACACCAATTAATACGGTTGAAAATGCAACAGCAAAATCATCGTAACGCATCATGTTAAAATAGGTGATGTCGGTTCCCCAATCGAAAGCATTAAAAATTAATGTGGTAATTAAACCAATAATTACTAATGGATAAACCAATTTTTTGAAGCTGAAAATTTCAGCTAACAATGCAATTACACCTAATGAAGAAAGTAATATTAATGCTTTCATAGTTCTATATCTATTTCTTTAAGAATGTGACACAAGCCACATTTATATTTTATTTTCCGATTGCTAAATTAAATCCATCTACCAATTTAATAACAGATGGTTCTAGTATGTCTAATAATGGTTTTGGAAACACTCCAAATGCAATGATTGCTGCACAAATAATTACCAATACTGCTTTTTCGTTTCCTGTTAATGGAGCAAATGAACTTGTTACTGCATTTGTTTCGCCCAACATAATTGATTGGTAGCTACGCAACATATACACTGCACCAAGAATTACGGAGATACCAGCAAAAGCAGCCATCCAAGCGCTGTATTGATACACCCCATTCAACAATAAAAACTCACCAATAAAACCATTTGTTAATGGTAATGCAACGCTTCCTAACAACACAATTAAAAACAATACAGCAAACTGAGGGTTTACATTTCTGATTCCACCCAATGAATGCAAGTCACGTGTGTTGGTACGAGTTTGAATTAAATCAACGATAAAGAATAAACCTACAACGTTTACACCATGACTTAGCATTTGAATCATTGAACCTTGAACACCTTGTACATTACCTGCTAAAATACCAGCAGCAATTAAACCAACGTGAGCAATAGAAGAATAAGCGATTAAGCGTTTGAAATCTTTTTGTACAATGGCAATGGTAGATGCATATAAAATACCGATTACTGCTAATGTAATTGCTAAGTGTGCATAATGTTCAACACCTAATGGAGCAATTGGTAACAACCAACGAATAACTCCATAAGTACCCATTTTTAACATGATACCCGATAACAACATGGTACCTTGTGTAGGTGCAGTGGTATACGTATCTGGCTGCCATGTATGGAAAGGGAATACAGGCATTTTAATAGCAAATGCCATAAACATTGCCCAGAATACATATCCTTGATGAACAACATCTAAACTTTGTCCGGCTGCATACAATGCTTTAATATCAAATGTATGGTTTGGTGTAAACTGATACAAGTAGATTAAACCAGCCAACATTAACAATGAACCTGCTAATGTGTAGACAAAGAATTTGAATGTAATGCGTGCTCTATCATCGCCACCCCAAAGTAAACAGATGAAATAAATTGGAATCAATGCTAACTCCCAGAAAATGTAGAATAAGAAACCATCCAATGAAACAAACACACCGATTAATGCAAATTGCATTGCAAGAATCAATGAATAAAATGCAGATGGATTTTTGTATTGTTTATTGAAAGAAGTAAGGATAATGATAGGAACTAAGAAGGTAGTAAGGATCACTAACAATAAAGAGATACCATCCATTCCAACGTGGAAGTTGATTCCCATTGATTTAATCCATGCATAATTTAGTTCGAATTGCGTATCAGCATTTTTTTGAAATTGAAATACCGCAAACATGGATATTGCAAATTCTACAATGGCTGCACCTAGTGCAATTTTTTTAACCTGTTCGCCTTTTACCAATAACAACATTAATGCTGCTACTAAAGGGAAAAATATTAATAATAATGTGATCATATCCTTTATATAAAATTCTAAATCTTAATTTCTAAATTCCAAAAACTTAAAACAACTGTGTAAACAATATCAATACAATACTGATAACCATTACAAATACATACAATCCAATGTTACCTGATTGTGCTTTGCGAATAACGCCACTAACACCTGTTACCATTGAACCAAATCCATTTACAATACCATCTACAATTTGATTGTCGACTACTTTATGCAATGCTTCACCAATAAAGTTGATTGGCTTCATGATTACATTTTCGTACAATTCATCGATTAAATATTTTTTGTATACCAAGTTATGAATTGGATTTAAAGTCTCACCTTCATTCGCAGGCAATGTATTATTTTTTACATATTTAATGTAAGCGAATAATAATGCAAGTGCCATTACTAAAACAGCAACAATCATTATTATGATTTCCGTTCCATGAGATAAATGATGTACCAAACGCAAAGAAGAATCTTCGAACACTGGTTTTAAGTATGCTTCCAAATAATGGTGTCCATGTAATACTTCTGGAATTCCGATTAAACCACCAACAACAGATAACACTGCTAAAACAATCAATGGAATGGTCATTGATTTTGGTGATTCGTGTAAATGATGCTCTTGATCGTGTGTGCCACGGAATGAACCTTTGAAGGTTAAGAAATATAAACGGAACATGTAGAAGGTTGTCATAGCTGCACCTAATACACCTAAGAACCAAAGTAATTTATTGTGTTCCCAAGCATGAGCTAAAATTTCGTCTTTGGAAAAGAAACCAGAGAAACCAGGGAAACCAACAATGGCTAATGTTCCCAAAAAGAATGTCCATCGTGTGATAGGAATGTATTTTTCCAATCCACCCATTTTACGAATATCTTGTTCGCCACTCATTGCATGAATAACAGAACCAGCACCTAAGAATAACAATGCTTTAAAGAATGCATGCGTCATTACATGGAATACAGCACCTGTATAAGCACCAACACCAAGTGCAAGGAACATGTATCCTAATTGCGATACTGTTGAGTAAGCCAATACTTTTTTAATATCGTTTTGTGCTAAACCAATTGTTGCAGCAAACAAGGCAGTACAAACACCAACCACAGCAACTACTTCCATTGCAAATGGAGAAAGTGTGTATAAAATGTTTGAACGAGACACCATGTAAATACCAGCAGTAACCATTGTTGCAGCATGGATTAAAGCAGATACTGGAGTTGGACCAGCCATCGCATCGGGCAACCATGTATACAATGGAAGCTGTGCACTTTTACCCATTGCACCAATAAATAATAATAATGCAATTGCAGTAATTACTGAATTATCGCCAATAAAATGTTTTGCTTGTTCGAATACTTCGTTGTAAGAAATGCTACCAAATGTTACAAAGATTAAGATGATACCTAATAGGAAACCTAAGTCACCTATACGGTTCATAATGAATGCTTTTTTAGCAGCATTGTTGTAAGCTGTATTTTTAAACCAGAATCCAATCAATAAATACGAACACAATCCAACGCCTTCCCAACCAACAAACATGATTAAGTAGTTAGAACCTAATACCAACAACAACATGAAGAATACGAAAAGATTTAAGTACGCGAAGAATCTTGAAAATCCTTCATCATCGTGCATGTATCCGATTGAATATACATGAATCAAAAATCCGATACCTGTTATGATTAATAAGAATAAAGAAGAAAGAGGATCCACTAAAAATGAAAAAGGAATGGAAAGTTTACCTGCAGTAATCCATGAAAATAAATCAATGGTTACTGATTTTTCGGTTTGACCACCCAATTCAAAGAATATTCCTAATGCAACAGCAAATGCTCCAAGAACAGCACCACTTGCAATTGTTCCAACCAATCCTTTCGATAATTTTTTTCCAAAAAATCCAATAATCATAAAACCGATTAGAGGAAGAAGCGGAACTAACCAAACTAATTTTATCATAACTTTTATAGTATTTAGATTTTAGTCATTTGTCATTAGCTAAAGACAAATGACTTTGTACTTTTTATCCTTTTAACTTGTTTAACATATAAATATCTGTCGACTTTGTATTGCGGTAAACGCTCATCAAAATAGCTAAACCAACAGCCACCTCAGCAGCAGCTACCGCCATAATGAAGAATACAAATACTTGTCCGGCACTATCCGACAAATAGGTTGAAAATGCAACCAAGAGTAAATTAACAGCATTAAGCATTAATTCAACCGACATAAAAATAATAATGGCATTACGTCTAAAAAGCACACCTAACACACCTATTGTGAAAAGTACGGCACTTAATAAAATGTACCAGTTAATTGGAATAATTTGAATTGCTGACATATCTTTTATTTAATACTTTTTTTACCTAATAATACTGCACCAACCATTGCTCCTAATAACAATAAAGAAGCAACTTCAAATGGCAATAAAAATTCTTTGAATAATGTTTTACCTAAATTTTCAATCAATCCAACATTTGGATCAAATGTGTTTGTAGCAGCAATCATTTCGGCATTTTTTAATGAACCTACTAACACTACTAATAACAATCCTGATGCTACAGCAGCTGAAAGTTTTAACCATACATTTTTATGTGGTTCTGTTTCTTTGTTTAAGTTCAACAACATGATTACGAATAAGAACAATACCATGATTGCTCCAGCGTAAACGATGATGTGAACAGCTGCAAGGAATTGTGCGTTCAACAACACATAGTGTCCTGCAATAGCAAAAAACGTAAGTACTAAATAAAGTACACTATGAATTGGATTTTTAGAAAGTACTACCATTAAGCCAAACATGATGGCTAAAAAGGATAGAAAATAAAATACGTATTGTGTAATCATAATTCTTTTATCTATTTGTTAGTGGTGACCACCAGCGTTTACTTTTTTGTTTTTATCATACGTTTGGTTGTGACCAAACTCTTTGTGCAATTTAAATTCTTTAACGGATGATGTTTGACGTTTAGCTAAATCAATTGGACTCTCTTTTGATTCAACCAATACATCTTTACCATAGATAAAACTTTTACGTTGACCGTATACACTTACTTGACGATCTGTTAAGAAGATTGCTTCTTTTGGACAAGCCTCTTCGCAATCGCCACAGAAAATGCAACGCAACATGTTGATTTCATATTTAGCAGCATATTTTTCTTCGCGGTATAAATTTTCTTCGCCTGGTTTACGTTCAGCAGAAACCATGGTGATGGCTTCGGCTGGACAAGCCACAGCACATAATCCACAAGCTGTACAACGTTCTGCACCTTTTTCATCACGTTTTAAAACATGTTGTCCACGATACACACCGCTGAATTCGCGTTTTTGTTCTGGATATTTAATCGTTGGTTTACGTCTGAAGAAGTGACTGAATGTAATCATCATACCACCAAAAATGGCAGGTAAGTACATTCTTTCCATGAATGTCATTTCTTTTTTAGAAACTACTTTTGATCTATTGGTTAATGCTTGCATTGTCTTTTCTCTTACTTAGTAAATAATTGAATAATCTCACCACGCATCATCCATGCGCCAGTAATTACAATATTTAAAATTGATAATGGAATTAAAATTTTCCAACCTAAATTCATTAATTGATCGTAGCGGAAACGTGGCAATGTCCAACGAACCCACATAAAGAAGAATATAAAGAAGGAAATTTTTACAAATAAAAATACAACTCCTAAAATCGCTAACATGTTTGGATCATGAATCCAACGACCAACAAATGGCATGTTGTATCCACCAAAATAGAATGTAGAAATTACTGCTGAAGAAATAAACATATTGATGTATTCAGCAAATAAGAAGAATCCTAATTTCATTGAGCTATACTCGGTGTGGTAACCACCAACTAACTCGGTTTCACACTCAGGTAAATCGAAAGGAGCACGGTTTGTTTCAGCAAATGCACAGATGATAAAGATTAAACAACCAAGAGGTTGAATTAATACATTCCAATGCCAACCATGTTGTTGTGCTGCAATTTCTTTCATACTCAATGTTCCAGTTGTCATTACCAATGCAATGATGGATAATCCCATTGCAACTTCGTAACTAATCATTTGAGAAGAAGCACGAATACCACCTAACAATGAATATTTATTGTTGGATGCCCAACCACCAATCATGATACCATACACACCCATTGAAACCACACTGAATAAGTACAATACACCAATGTTTAAGTCGGTAATTTGTAATGAAAATTCTTGACCATCGATGAACAATGATTTACCCCAAGGAATAACAACACCTGTTAAACAAGCTGTTAACATGGCTAATGAAGGACCAAGGATGAATAACCATTTGTTTGAAACAGATGGAATCATCTCTTCTTTCATAAACATTTTTACCGCATCGGCTAATGGTTGTAAAATACCAAAAGGGCCTGCTCTGTCGGGACCAATACGATCCTGAAGGAATGCTGCGATTTTACGTTCAGCATAGGTGCTGTAAGTTGCAACTAACAATGTGATTGCAAAAACTGCAAGAACAAGGATTGCTTTATAAATTATGTAAGTTGAAAATACCATACGTTATTTTATTTCTTTGTAGACAATGCTTTTTGTTGTTTACCAATATCCAATTTTAACTTCGCTAAACTTTCGTAGTGATTAGCAGAAATTACCGAATGACAATCGATGTGACGAGGGCCTTCAATTGTCCAATCTTTCACATCTTTTTTCTCGAAACGACATTCGTTACAAATGAATTCTTCTACTTCACCCCATTTATCTTTACGACCTGTTACACGTAACACATCGTTTCCTTTTAACCACAATGCTACTTTACCAGAACATTTTGTACAGTTACGATGTGCATCCATTGGTTTTGTAAACCAAACACGGCTTTTGAAACGGAAGGTTCTATCGGTTAATGCTCCTACTGGACAAACATCGATGATGTTACCAGAGAAATCATTGTCAATTGCTTTTTGAATGTAAGTGCTAATCTCAGAAGCATCACCACGGTTCAACATTCCATGCACACGGTAATCGGTAATTTGATCAGCTGTTTTTACACAACGGAAACACATGATACAACGTGTCATGTGCATTTTGATGTATGGACCAATATCAATGGTGTTGAATGTTCTGCGAGGGAAATCGTAACGAGTTTTTGCAAGACCATGCTCGTAACCTAAATCTTGCAAGTGGCACTCACCAGCTTGGTCACAGATAGGACAATCCAATGGATGGTTGATTAATAAAAATTCAACAACACCTCTTCTTGCTTCTAATACTTCAGGAGAAGTAATGTTCACCACTTCCATTCCATCCATTACCGTTGTTCTACACGAAGCAACAGGTTTAGGCATTGGACGAGGATCTTTTTCAGAACCTTTGGTTACTTTTACAATACAAGTACGGCAATAGCCACCACTTGTTTTTAGTTTGGAATAGTAGCACATTGTTGGAGGAACAATGTCTCCACCAATCATACGTGCAGCTTGCAAAATGGTTGTTCCATCTGCTACTTCAATGCTATGTCCGTCAATTGTTACTTTTGCCATTTTTATATCTTTTACAATTTACAATTATGCACCCGCTAACTGGTTCACACTGTAATAATGTTTAACATCTTTTATTTTACTTGGATTGTTAATGTATTCTTCGAACTCAGCACGGAAATGACGAATAGCACTTGCAACAGGCCATGCAGCAGCATCACCTAATGGACAAATGGTATTTCCTTCAATTTTGCGTTGAATATCCCATAACAAATCAATATCGCTTGGCTTACCATGTCCTTCAACAATACGGTGAAGAATTTTTTCCATCCAACCTGTACCTTCACGGCAAGGAGAACATTGTCCACAACTTTCGTGATGATAAAAACGGGCAAGTGTATATAGATTTTTTACAATGCTTGTTGTTTCATCGTACACCATAAATCCACCAGAACCTAACATCGTACCAGTTGCAAATCCACCTTCACTTAATGATTCGTAGGTCATTAAACGAGGTTCGCCTTTATCATTTTTTAAGATCAGTTCAGCTGGTAATACAGGTACTGAAGACCCTCCAGCAATTACTGCTTTAAGTTTTCTACCATTAATGATACCACCACAATATTCGTCTGAATAAATAAATTCTTCAACTGGTAATCCTAATTCAATTTCGTAAACACCAGGTTTATTGATATGTCCAGATGCAGAAATTAATTTTGTACCTGTACTTCTACCCACACCAATTTTTGCATACTCATCGCCACCCATCATTACAATTGGACAAACAGCTGCAATTGTTTCCACGTTATTTACAACAGTAGGACAACCATACAAACCAGCGATAGCAGGGAATGGAGGTTTGATACGAGGATTACCACGTTTACCTTCTAATGATTCTAATAAGGCAGTTTCTTCACCACAGATATAAGCACCACCACCAACTTGAACGTAGCAATCGTGAGAGAAATCGGTTCCTAAAATATTCTTTCCTAATAATCCTGCTGCGTATGCTTCTTCGATTGCTGCTTCTAAAATACGAGCAACATAAAAATATTCACCACGGATATAGATGTAAGATGTTTTTGCACCCAATGCATAACTAGAGGTAATCATTCCTTCAATTAAAGCATGAGGAATTTTTTCCATCAAGTAACGATCTTTGAATGTTCCTGGCTCCGATTCATCAGCATTACAAACAAGGTAACGCTCAACACCTTCAGGTTTTGCTAAAAAGCTCCATTTCATTCCCGTAGGGAAACCTGCACCACCACGACCTCTTAGTCCTGATTTTTTTACTTCTTCCACCACATCATTTGGAGTCATTGATTTTAATGCTTTCTCAACAGAAGCATATCCACCATGCTCACGATACACTTGCAGTGTATGGATGTTTGGAACTTTATCGTTATGAATTAATAATTTCTTACCCATTCTTATAATGTGTTTTTATAATCTAAATCAGTATAACTTCTTTGTTTGTTAGCAGCACGATATTCTTCAATAAGTGCATCTACTTTTTCCATTGTTAAATTTTCGTGAAACGAAGCACCAACTTGTAACATTGGAGCGCCACCACAGCTACCTAAACACTCAACAGTTTTCAAGGTAAACATTCCATCTTTTGTAGTTTCCCCTTCTTTAATGTTTAAGCGTTTTTCGATGTGTTTTACTACATCTTCTGCACCACGTGTCCAGCATGATGAAGTACGACAAACTTCCAACAAGCATTTTCCAACTGGTTTAAGGTTGTACATGGAATAGAACGATGCTACTTCATATACTTCAATTGGTTTGATGTTTAAAATAGAAGCAACATAATCCATTGTTTCTGGGCTTAACCAACCACCAAATTCAGCTTGTGCAACATGTAAAATTGGAAGCAATGCTGATTTGTGTTTGCCTTTTGGATAGCGTGCAATAATCTTGTTGACTGTTGCAAGCGCTTCTTCGTTAAATTTTATTTCGTTACTCATCTTTATTTTTTCTCGCAGAGGCGATAAAGCCGCTGAGTTTAAATTATTCTATTTTTCAAACTTTATTTTAAGCGTCTAACTCGCCTGCAATAACATTCATACTACTCATTGTAAGAATTGCATCCGACAATAAAGCACCTTTAATCATTTCGGTATATGCTTGGTAATAAATAAAGCATGGTCTGCGAATGTGCATACGATACGGAGCTCTACCACCATCACTAATTAAATAATAACCTAATTCGCCATTACCACCTTCAACACAATGATATACTTCACCAACAGGAACATCGGTTTCACCCATCACAATTTTGAAGTGATAGATTAACGCTTCCATGTTGTTGTAAACTTCTTCTTTAGGAGGCAAGAAAAATTCAGGAACATCAGCATGATAAACACCAGCTGGTTCTTTTTTTACTTTTTCGATTGCTTGTTTGATGATGCTTAAACTTTGCCACATCTCTTCTTCACGCACCATAAAACGATCGTAGGTATCGCCTTGTGTTCCAACAGGAACAGTAAATTCAAATTCTTCGTAAGAGCAATAAGGATTCATTACACGTACATCGTAATCAACGCCAGCAGCACGTAAGTTTGGACCAGTAAAACCGTATTCCAAAGCCATTTCAGCTGAGATAGGACCACAATTAATAGTACGATCCATAAATATTCTGTTACGCATTAATAGGTTTTCGAACTCCTTTAGTTTAGCAGGAAATTCAGCCAAGAACTTATCGATTAAAGCCCAAGCCTTTGGAGAAAAATCTCTTTCTAAACCACCAATACGTCCGATGTTTGTAGTTAAGCGCGCTCCACACAATTCTTCAAAAATATCATAGATACTTTCTCTTTGTTGGAAGATGTACAAGAAACCTGTCATAGCTCCTGTATCAACACCAATAACACTATTACAAATAATATGATCCGCAATACGAGATAATTCCATGATGATAACGCGTAGGTATTGAACACGTTTAGGAATTTCGATTTTCAAAAGTTTTTCAACTGTCATGTGCCAACCAAGGTTATTGATTGGAGATGAGCAATAATTTAAACGATCGGTAAGAACAGTAATTTGATAGTAAGGTCTACGTTCCGCAATTTTTTCAAATGCACGGTGGATGTATCCAACGGTAGATTCGCCTTCAACAATAAGTTCTCCATCCATTTTTAACACGTTCTGGAAAATTCCATGTGTTGCAGGATGAGTAGGTCCAAGATTAAGAGTAGTATACTCTTTTTCTATGATATCAGTATTTGTATTTTTTTCTTTGCTCATAGTAATACTGTTTTATCGTCCAAACATTTTATCATCTTTATCTTCACGCGTTCCATCCTCTACTGGGTATTCTTTACGCATTGGATGATACGTCATTTCATCCATATTTAAAATGCGTTTTAAGTTTGGATGACCTTTGAATATGATTCCAAAAAAATCATACTCTTGGCGTTCCATCCAATTTGCAGTTGCATACAAGTCGGTAATAGTAGGAATATGAGGATCAGAAATAGCGAAGAATGTTTTTAATCGAATACGGTAATTTTTAGGCATGTTGTGTAATTGATACATCACACCTAATTCATGTCCAGCATTATCAGGATAATGTAGACCACACATGGTGGTTAAGAATCCAAATGCTAATTCTTCGTCTTCTTTTAAAAATTTAATTACATCATGTATGATGTCTTTTCTGATTGTAAATACAGGGAAATCATAGTGCATTTCAGCAGAAAGAATTCCTTCTCCGAATTTTGCTTTTAGTTTCTCGTTTACGTTATCTAATAATGTGTTGCTCATGGTTAAGTTTTCGCTTTTGTATCTTCCTTTGGGAAGTAAGAGCGTTTTTATTCAATATTATATTTAGCTAACATGTTTTTGTATTCTTCTGTATCTCTTCTTCTGATTGATTCAGATTTCGCTAATTCTTGAATTTGAAGAATTCCATCCAATACTTGTTCAGGACGAGGAGGGCAACCAGGAATATAAACGTCCACAGGAATAATTCTATCAATACCTTGTAAAACACTATACGTATCAAATACACCACCACTTGATGCACATGCACCCATTGACAATACCCATTTTGGTTCAGCCATTTGCTCGTAAACTTGACGAAGAACAGGAGCCATTTTTTTAGAAATTGTTCCCATTACCATCAACAAATCGGCTTGACGAGGTGAAAAGCTTAAACGTTCAGCACCAAAACGACCTAAATCGTAGGTAGATGCCATTGTTGCCATAAATTCGATTCCACAACATGAAGTAGCAAATGGTAAAGGCCACAATGAATTTGCGCGAGCCATTCCAACTACTTTATCAATTTGTGTAGCAAAAAAACCTGGTCCTTCGATACCTTCTGGAGCCTTTGCTATTTCAATTTTTGATTTTTGTATTGTACTCATTTATCTTAGGGTTTAGAGCAAACAAGTGTTTGCAACAATCAGTTAATTTAATGTTATTACCATGCCCGCACCTTTGCGAGCGGCTTTACCACTTTCTAAAATTTCTACTGCTTCAATTACTATTTTATTTCCTAATTTTTTGTCTTTGTGAAGTTTTTCAATTACTTCAAGCGAGCTTTTACTGAATAGACCACCTTTTTCTTGAAATTCGATATAAGTAGAATCTTTTCGTTCAGCTTTTTGTACGGTAACCAGAAAGGTTCCTATCGTTATTTTTTTATCAGTAGGCACTAATACTTTTTTGCACTTGGAAAATTCTTCCCAGGTCATGGTGCAATCACCAGTTTTGCCACAAATTGAAAACAAAGGTGTTCCTTTTTGAGCAAAACTAAGG
>JBIIOB010000279.1:0-3789 GCA_044337125.1 Bacteroidia bacterium | reverse complement strand
AAAGTATGCCAATATGCCTTTAACTTAAGCATCCATAACTCTTTGAAAGGCGACAATACTGCAAAAATAAATAAACGACTGCAAATAAATAAGAAGCAGAAAATATTGCCTGGGATAGCCTGAGCGAATCCAAAATGCTTTTTATAATATTTTAATTTGCTTAACAGTTGATTTGAAATTGCTATGTTATAATTGCGTTTAGCGCTTTGGCCTATGTGATGAACGACTTTCGCATCTGGAAGATAAATTAACTGCCCCTGACTTTTAGCACGGTAACAAAAATCTATATCCTCCATCCAAAATAAATGTTCATCCAACATTCCAATATTATCAATCAATTGTTTTTTAAAAAACAATGCAGCACCAGAAATGGACGCAACCAGAAAGGACTCCTGCATTTTATCGTTGTCGTAATTTAGGGTATCAAAAAATTTATGCAAAAAGAACGTTTCAAGAATTAAATCTAAAACAGTTTGGTTTTTCCAAACAGAGGACTGAAGTGTTCCATCGGAATTTAATAATTGTGGACCTACGATACTACATTCATTATGCTTCACCAAATAAGCCAACATTAAATCTAATGCATCCACTGCTATTTCAGTATCAGGATTCAGCAACAAGATAAACTCACCACTAGCAAGTTTCATTCCTTGGTTATTGGCACCTGAAAATCCAGCATTGAATTTATTTTCAACTAAAATAACGTTTGGATATTTTTCTTTAACTGCAGAAGTACTATCATCTTTTGAGTTATTGTCGACAACAATAATTTCCACATTTTTATAGCTAGAATTATAGATAGCATGAATACACTTTAGAAGTAATTCTCGAACATTGTAATTAACAATAATGATACTAATCTTCATTCTATCTGTAGCCGCTTTGTTTAGACTAAATTTTCATTGCTAAAATAAGGCTATTTCTGCAGTTATTGTTTAAATTTGGGAAATTATTCTGCACAGAAATGACTCGAATTTCAATCGCATTTATAACAGCTGGTGATGCAAAAGACAAACGCACGTGGTCGGGCACACCATTTTATTCCTCAACGGCATTGCAGGAACATGTTGGAGATGTCGATTTTCTGGGCCCTTACCGTCCATTTTGGGCATTTAATATTGGTAGAGTTAAAAGCCTATTAACTCGTATTTTACTTAAAAAAAAATACGATTATACACATTCAACCACTCTTTCAAAAGCATACGGCAAGTATTTTTCCGAAAAACTGAAAAACAAAAAGTATGACCTAATATTTGCCTGTGGTGCATCTTCTGAATTAGCATTTTTAGAAACCAAACTTCCTGTTATCTACTTATCAGATACCACTTTTGCAAGGATGCTTGATTACAACCCTCGTTTCACGGATTTAACTAAATCAAGTATAAAGCAAGGAATGCTCATAGAACAAAGGGCAATTGACAGAGCAAACTTCATTGCTTATCCATCAGAATGGGCAAAAGCATCTGCTATTAAGGATTATAAAGCGAATCCCGAAAAAATAAAAATTATACCCTTAGGTGCAAATTTCGATAATTTACCGGCAACACCTGTTGCAAAAGCACCATCAAACCCACCTAAAAACAACAGCATTCGATTACTTTTCTTAGGTGTAAATTGGGAACTAAAAGGTGGTGATATTGCTTTAAATGCATTTAATCATTTATTAAAAAACAACATTGATGTAGAATTGGTCATCTGCGGATGTGTCCCTCCATATGAAATAAACAACAAAAAAATTCATGTAATTCCATTTTTAAATAAAAACAATATCGAACAGCGTGAACAGTTCATGAATCTTTTTTATGAAACAGATTTCCTAATTGTTCCAACGAGAACCGATTGTTTTGGAATTGTATTTTGTGAAGCAAGTGGGTTTGGAATACCATCATTAGCAACCAACACAGGAGGAGTTGGTGGAGCTATAACAGATGGTGTAAATGGATTTTTGTTTGATTACGAAGATGACGGAGCAGGCTATGCAAACAAAATCATTGAATTGATGAAATCACCAGAAAAACTAGAGGAGCTAAAAAAATCATCAAGAAAGCTGTATGAGGAGAAATTAAATTGGAAAGCATGGGCAACAGGCATCAACAATTCTGATGTAGTTCAAAATATAAAAAACAGCAAATCTTAATATCTATATCCTTTCTTTCAGCTTCGCCAGAAGCAATTTACTTTTTGGATACTCCATTTTACGAGCAAATAATTTCGAGCTATTAACTAATTTATCGAAATCGGTTTCATCCAAATTGGCAGGAACTGAGCCATTTCTATATTCCCAATCAACATACCGCAAATCATCCTGAACAATGGCTGATTTGAAAGAAGAATTCATCAATACTGTTTGGAAAAACAATTCTTCGCTACAATGTGTATGTTTAAATCGATTAAATACCTTTTTATTTGTCTCAATAAAACGAAGTATATAATCTACTGCGTTCCTTGTAATCGACCACCAAGTACTTCCACCATAATATTTTTCAAAAATTGTTGGCAGCTTTCTTTTTATACCAATAATGCGTTGAACTTTCAAAAAACGACCATTAAAGGTTTTCCAAAAGTCATCTCTTATGTTACAATAATCATTTAAATGAAAAAGCTGAATTCGATTTAAACTACCACCTGTCCATTTCGATTCATTAATTAGTTGTGCATCAATAAATTCCTTTCCATTGTTTTTTTCAAAAAAGTCAAGTATGGCTTTATTCGATTTTATCGGAAAGCATTGTCCGCTCAAGACATGAAAATAAGTATTCTCGTTATTTTCAAATGCTTTTTGAAGTAGAAGGTAAAATGCTTTTAAATGTGAGAATCCTCCCCAATAAACTGCAATTGGATTATTCAAAAACACAACATTGGCCTCCTGCTTGATCAATGATTTGACTGACTCAACTTTTAAATTTGATTTTTTATCCAAATGAATATAAAAATTAAATTCAGGACAACACATCTGATTAATTAATTCAGCAAGCTGCTCGGGAGATTTATAGGCTGTAATTAAAAATGCGTGTTTCATTTTTTTTAATCCATTTTTACAGTATTCTTATAACTATCAAAAAACTGTTGTTTAGAAAAATGTTGCTGTGCAAACAAAAATGCTTGTTCACTCATTTCATTTAATGTTTGCCTGTTTTGAGAAAAACGAATGATAGCATTCGTCATTTCCATAACAGTTGTTTTTTCATCAATGGATGAAGTAACCATACCTACTTTATCGTTAACATATACAGGAACATCACCAACTGGAGTGGAAATTGCAATCAAACCATGAGCCATCCCTTCCATAATTGTTAGAGGAAAACCTTCTCGTTCCGATGTAATCAAAACAATATGATTAGTTTCATAGTATTTTCTCAACTCATTAAAATCATTTATGGGACCTGTGTAGTCAACATACTTTTTATAGCTTGGAGTTATTGTATTTTCCAATGCACCGATAGCAGTAAATTTAATTGAATCTGTTATTTTATTACAGGCAATTGCAATTTCTCCAACTAAATGTGCTCTTTTTTCTGAAGTTCCTCTACCAACATATAAAACATTTAATTTGCCATCCATTGTCTTCTTTTTTAAAACAATTGGAATTTCAGTATAGTTTGGAATCAATTCAATCTTTTTGTATTCAACATCATCCATAAATTTATAGGCATACAACTTCTTAGTTTCCTCTATTGCTCTATGGCTAATAAATATTCGTTTTTCGCAGCGGGCATATTGGGCAGCAAGTCGGGACGCATTAACTTTATTGCTTTCAAACACAAAGTCGTGAATTAAATCAAATACCCT
>JBIIOB010000278.1:0-3795 GCA_044337125.1 Bacteroidia bacterium | reverse complement strand
GGTATCCAAATTAACAATACCTGGATAGTTTCCTTTAATGCCAGACCATGTACCATTTGCATAGGTAAAAACACCTTCTGTTAAATAGGAGTTACCACCCAAATTGCTACCAGGAGCTACAAAAACGGTATTGTCCTGAATGGCCATCGCATTCAAATTGATGCTTGTTGGTCCATTAGGATAATAGGATCTAAACCACCAAACTGCAATTTCACCATATACTAAACCATGTTTATCATCTGCAATACAAATATTCCCAAGAGCATCATAAACAGCAGAACGAGGTGCTGAAATTCCATTAATATAATTTGAAAAATAGCTAATTATGTTAAAATTGGAATCATATGACATGACTACATCTGTGGTAGCAATAACCAACTTATTATAAGAACTTTTGATGGTACTTATTTGATAAGCCCCAGGAGCTCCGAATTGTGTCCAAGAAACACCATCGTATTGTAAAAGTGTATCTACATAATATTGATTTGAAGTAAGGAATGTAGAATAATTCGTAATTATTCGTCCGTTTAAATAAGCTATAGCATTATAGGTTCCAGTTCTTAAACCTGGCATCAGCGACCAATTGGTATAATCAGCTAAATTGGGACTATTTAAAAGTGCACGGTAAATACCAACTTTTGTAGCGGCATAAAAATAGGTGCCATCACTTGTAATGTCTCGAACTTGAACATAAGCGCCATTTGTCCCAATGTAATAGGTATCTTTTATTTCATTGCGATCCATATCCAACACAATAATTCCGAACCCACAAGCTAAATAAGCGTATTGATTAATGAAATAAATACCATAGATTTTTTTATCGCCAACAATAGTTCTTGTCTTTAAATCAGAGATATTAATGATATGTCCAGCATTGTCAAGAATATCAATATTTGAATTCTGATAGGTGATGATTAAACGACTATTATAGGAATTGAAATTAACTAAAAGTGGCTGTACATCCGACAGACCATTAACTTTTGAAACTGGTTGGGTTGAAAAATCACCTTTGTTATATACAATTAGTCCGCCTTTCGTTGCACAATAAACCTTGCCATTCCCTTCTGCAATTGACAACCCACTTTTGTAGGACAAATGATCACTCCAACTTCCAATGGGTACATTTTGACTAAAGGCAAGCGTATTAAAAAAAAGTGTACAAACTAAAATAAAAATGAATCTCATAGATTAAATTAAATTAAGCCTTTAATAAACATAAAAATACGGCTTTTATTGCAATTGAATAAAAAAAAATCCTACGATTTAATATTTATATTTGTAAAAAAATGGCTCCGTAGTTCAACTGGATAGAATGACAGATTCCGGTTCTGTTGGTTGGTGGTTCGAATCCACTCGGGGTCACTAAAATGAGTAAAATAAGACATTACGAAAACTTGCACATCCCATTGTGGTTATTGAAAGATACCTGCTGGATGATGCAATGGAAAATATTGGGGATAACAATGATTTTCCCTACGCTTTTTGTTGCTATCTATTTAGCAGCAAAAACCTGGCGACAAGGTGGTGATGAGTTTTGGGTAAACCTTGCTATCTGTTTATGGATAATCGCAAATTCATTTTGGATGTGTTGTGAATTTTTCAAACACGAGGAATTAAAAAACTATGCAGGAATCCCATTTATATTGGGAATGTTGTCGGTAGTTGTGTTTTATATTTTACGCTACTTGGACAAGCGAAAAAAAGATTTTTTATAAGTCGATTCTTTTTCGTTCAATAATTCCACCACCAACTAAATCATCGCCTTCATAAAACACAGCTGATTGTCCAGGAGCAATCGCTGAAACAGGGCTGTGAAATAATACATTTAATTTATCATCCAAATGATTTACTGTTGCCATTGTTCCGGCATCCTTGTAACGAATTTTTGTTAATGATTCGAAATCGGTTGGTAATGAAGCGTATTTAATCAAATTATACTTCCCTACTATCATTTGTTGTTGTTCTAAATCTTCCTTCGTTCCTAAAACAACAGTATTTGATTCAGGCACAATTTCTAATACATGCAATGGCTCACCAACAGCAATTTCTAGGCCTTTGCGCTGACCTATTGTATAAAAGGGATAACCATGATGCTTTCCTAAAATTTTACCAGATCGATCAACAAAATTTCCACCATCTACCTTTTGTTCTAGGCCATCCACTTTACGTTTTAAGAAACCACGATAGTCATTATCAGGAACAAAACATATTTCGTAACTCTCACTTTTTGTTGCCAAATCAACATAGCCATTATCGATAGCCATTTGTTTGATTTCTGATTTCTTAAAATTTTGTAATGGAAACAATGTTCGTTTCAAACTTTGTTGTGTTAGCCCCCATAAAACATACGATTGATCTTTATTGGTATCTAGGCCTTTTGAAATAACAAAACGATTGTTTTCTTCGCGTATGCGTGCATAATGACCAGTTGCTATAAATTCGCAATCAAGCATGTCGGCACGTTTCAAAAGCGCCTCCCATTTGATATGTGTGTTACATAACACACACGGATTAGGAGTTCTTCCAGCTAAATATTCATCAACAAAATTATCGATAATGTAATTACCAAATTCGTTGCGTATATCAAGAATGTAATGAGGAAAACCTAGGTTTACAGCAAGCATTCGTGCATCATTAATTGAATCCAAACTGCAGCATCCTGTTTCTTTTGACGACCCACCTGAAGAAGCATAATCCCATGTTTTCATGGTGATACCAACTACTTCATATCCTTGTTCATGTAATAGCAAAGCAGCAATAGAACTATCAATTCCACCGCTCATTGCCAATAAAACTTTTCCTTTTTTACTCATTATTCCCCTTTGTATTCTTCGCTATATGGATCTTTCAATTCAAACTGTTCGAACTTTTTCTTTTCAGCGTCTTGCTGTTCTTTTGTGATGATATTTTTATCCCCCCCAACGATGGTACCATTCACATACTTGTCCATTCGTTTCACTTTTCCATCTTCGGCAAAATATTTCCATTCACCTTCTTTTAAGTCATTTTTATACAACCCTTCTGCATCAATTTTTCCTGATGAATGATAATAGGTTACTTTCCCTTCAACTTTACCATTGATACATTGCCCTTTGTATTTTACTTGTCCCGACTCAAAATATTTAGTAACAGGACCATCCAAAACTCCATTTTTCCAAGTCTTTGTCTCAGAAATTTGACCTGTTCTATAATAAACAGTAGAAACACCATTTTTCACACCATTTATATAAGTTTCCTTTGACAAAAGAACCTCCTCCTCATCATAATAGATCCATAAACTGTCTTTTTTCTCGTTCACATATTTACCAACTCCCATTAACTTTCCACCAGGATGAAACAACTTTGCATAGGCAATTGTTCCATTTTTTGAAAAATTCATTTCAGCTTTTACAATTCCTGATTCGTAATAATAACTTACTTTTCCAACAGGCTTGTTATTTACGAAATTACCATCATACACCTTCTTTTTATTGGCATCCAATTTTATCCAATGGCCTTGTTTTTTACCAGCAGCATCCAGTTTATTTGGAGCTTCTTGAGCAAAAAGTATAGCATTTAAAAACAAAAGGCATAAAAGAATAGACGATTTCATTTTCATAAGATTTAGTTTTACGATAAACATAACGTATAACCAGTCAAAAGTTACAGGTTATTTTATTTCGTATTAAAACACGAGGCAAAAATACGAAAATTACAGCTTCCGATTTTCAAAAACTAAGCCAAGATATGAAAACTAGATTGTTTTGAAGACAGAGATGGCTTTCAACACATTGTTCATTTGAATACTTTCAACTG
>JBIIOB010000277.1:0-3807 GCA_044337125.1 Bacteroidia bacterium | reverse complement strand
GTTCCCTTATTTTCAAACCGCACACCTACTCTATTCAAAAAGTTTACATAATACAGAAAGTATTCATTACAATAATCAGCTAAAAACAACCGCAGCGTATGCAACCGACCGAAAAATGCTTCATCGATTGATTACGAAACAAGTTGAAGAAGTTGTTGAACTAGAAAAAGAAACAACAATTGAGGCGGTTATTGAAGATAAAAAAATTGAACAAGCAGTTCATGAATTGGTAAAAGAAGAAATTGCAGAACACAATATTCAACCAATCATTGAATCTACCCAGCATGAAGTAGAAGAAATAGAGGTTATTGAAGTTCCAAAAGCTGAAATAATTGAGGAGCTTGTTATTAAAAACATTACAGAAGCTTTAGTAGAAGAAAAAATTGAAGCTGTTGAAGAGATTGTAACACCATCCTTAAAGGAAATTTTAGAAAATGAAATTATTCCAGAGGAGAAAATACAGCTTTCTGAAATAGAAAAAGACTACATTTCGGCTGCTGCAGATGCAGCTGTGGAGATAGAGACATTAAGCAATGTACCTTCCAAGGAAGAACCAACAGAAATTATTGCTTCCAATTTTGTTCTAAATAACACCATCGAAGAACAACCTGAATTAGAAGCGTCTATTTCGGAGGATAGTAACATTTCATTTACTGATTGGCTGAAACGAGTTAATCACGAAGAAAAATTGGAAAAGAATGAAAAAACGGAAGAAAATCACTCAAAAGCACCAACACCATTCGATTTAATTGATAAATTCATAAAAGAAGAACCAAAAATTGCTCGTCCGAAAGCCGAATTTTACAGTCCGGTGAATATGGCAAAGCAAAGTGTAGCCGATGATATTACTTTTGTGAGTGAAACTTTGGCCAAAATCTACGTTTTGCAAGGAAATTATACGAAGGCTATTCAAGCCTATGAAAATTTACGCTTGAAATATCCAGAAAAAAGACTTTACTTTGCATCCCAAATTAAAAATTTACGAAAACTGATTAATCAACAAAAACAATAATAAACATTATGGGCACTCTTATTTCGGTAGTAATTGTAATAGTAAGTATACTTTTAATCTTAGTGGTATTGGTTCAAAACTCTAAAGGTGGTGGATTAGCATCTACATTCTCTTCATCCAACCAAGTGATGGGTGTTCGTAAAACTGCTGACTTTTTAGAAAAAGCAACTTGGACTTTAGCAATTGCATTGTTAGTTTTAAGTATCTTATCTACAGCATATACAAAACCTAGTTCAGGAGTAACTTCAAACGAAGGTTCTGGATCAAAAACTAAAGAAATTGGTAGTTCAAAAGCTGGTGAAGCTCCTGCAGCAACAAACGCATTGCCTATCAGTACTGATTCCGCAAAATAATATTAAAAAGAGGTTTTCTCTTTCTTTTAAAATGTCAGAGTGTCACAAACATCTCTGACATTTCTTTTTTATAAAAGCTTAAATCTGAAAATTTGTCCATCATTAGTATTTTCAAGTGCTTTGGCATAAATTCTGACTAATAGCAGCGGTTAAAAAAATCCAATCTATAAACTAAAAAACATATATAAAAATGGCAAAATTAAGCATCAAACCATTGGCAGATAGAGTAATCGTTGAAGCTGCTGCCGCAGAAGAAAAAACAGCAGGAGGAATTATCATTCCTGATACAGCTAAAGAAAAACCACAACGTGGAAAAGTGGTAGCTGTTGGAACTGGCAAAAAAGATGAACCACTTACCGTTAAAGTAGGTGATACAGTTTTGTATGGTAAATACGCTGGAACTGAAATCCAAATTGAAGGTAAAGACTTATTAATTATGCGTGAGAGCGATATTTTCGCAATTGTATAACTATAAATAATAACAATTATTAATTATTAAACTCAATAACAATGGCAAAAGATATTTTATTTAACGTTGAAGCACGCGACCGTTTAAAAAGAGGCGTTGATGCATTAGCAAATGCAGTAAAAGTAACATTGGGTCCAAAAGGACGTAACGTAATTATCGATAAAAAATTCGGTGCACCAAGTGTAACAAAAGATGGTGTATCAGTAGCAAAAGAAATTGAATTGAAAGACCCAGTTGAAAACATGGGTGCACAAATGTTGAAGGAGGTTGCTTCAAAAACTGCAGATGCTGCAGGTGATGGTACAACAACTGCCACTGTATTAGCACAAGCGATTGTTACAGCTGGATTAAAAAATGTTGCTGCAGGAGCAAATCCAATGGATTTAAAACGTGGTATCGACAAAGCAGTAGCAGCAGTTGTTGAAAATTTAAAAGCACAATCAAAAAAGGTTGGGGACGACAATAAAAAAATTGAACAAGTAGCAACTATCTCAGCAAACAATGATAGCGCTATTGGGAAGCTTATTGCAACAGCAATGGCGAAAGTAAAAAAAGAAGGTGTTATTACTGTTGAAGAAGCAAAAGGAACAGAAACAACTGTTGAAGTTGTTGAAGGTATGCAATTCGACAGAGGATACATTTCTCCATACTTTATTACTGATGTAGATAAAATGCAAGCTGTATTGGAAAATCCATTGGTATTGATTTACGAGAAAAAAATCTCTGGAATGAAAGAATTATTACCAGTGCTTGAAAAAGCAGTTCAAACTGGCAAACCAATTTTAATCATTGCCGAAGATGTAGATGGTGAAGCATTACAAACATTGGTAGTAAACCGTTTACGCAGTTCATTAAAAATTGCTGCAATCAAAGCACCAGGATTTGGTGACAGAAGAAAAGCAATGTTAGAAGACATCGCAATTTTAACTGGTGGTGTATTCATTAGCGAAGAGCGTGGATTTAAATTAGAAAATGCTGATTTATCATTCTTAGGTAAAGCAGAAAAAGTAACTATTGATAAAGACAATACAACGATTGTGGGTGGTGCTGGTAAAAAAGCAGAAATCGCAGCACGTGTTAATCAAATCAAAGCACAAATCGAAAGTACTACTTCTGATTATGATCGTGAAAAATTACAAGAACGTTTGGCTAAATTAGCTGGTGGTGTTGCTGTATTGTATGTTGGAGCAGCTACTGAGGTTGAAATGAAAGAAAAGAAAGACCGCGTTGACGATGCATTAGCAGCTACACGTGCAGCAGTTGAAGAAGGAATTGTACCGGGAGGTGGTGTTGCTTATATCCGTGCTATTGATGCATTGGAAAAATTAAAAGGAGCAAACGAAGATGAAACAACTGGTATTGCAATTGTTAAGCGTGCAATTGAAGAACCATTGCGTCAAATAGTAGTAAATGCTGGTGGCGAAGGTGCTGTAATTGTTCAAAAAGTTCGCGAAGGAAAAGCTGATTTTGGATACAATGCACGTACTGATAAATTCGAAAATCTTTTTGCTGCGGGTGTAATTGACCCTACTAAAGTTTCTCGTATTGCCTTAGAAAATGCAGCTTCTATTGCAGCAATGTTATTGACAACAGAATGTGTGTTAGCAGACATTAAAGAAGAAGGTCCTGCAATGCCAATGGGCGCTCCAGGGATGGGTGGAATGGGCGGAATGATGTAATCATCTAACCAGATAAATAAAAAAGGGGTGTATTTGAAATACATCCCTTTTTTATTTCCAATCTATTTAATAAAATGTCAAAAAACGAATAGCAATAAAAAAGCCTTAAGAAAATCTTAAGGCTTTTTTATTATTTGTACGCTCTACTATTTTTCAAACTTGTTATATCCTTTTGGAGTTTCAAACATGGTAGCATCAATTTCTTTTTTAGTGATTTTAGTAACTTCTAATTTCACTGTTTCTTTTCCACCAGCATCTGTTTGAACAGATAACATTGGGAAACCATTTTTCACA
>JBIIOB010000276.1:0-3820 GCA_044337125.1 Bacteroidia bacterium | reverse complement strand
TACCGTATAACGTTCAAATGATTTATCGAGGTGGGTGTAAATGCTTAATGAATGCTGACTAAAAGCAGCTGTTACAAAAACAAAACTACAAACTACTATAAACTTAATTTTAGAAATACTTTTCATCTATTTATCATCCAAATAGTTTGCAGGACCATGGTAAAGTATTCCATTTACTTGTTTGGTTTCTTTTTCGAACTGACTTTTATCGATGCTTCCTTCAAATGTATCGGAATAAAAGAGGGAGGTATCCTTTTTCATTTTCAACCTGAATTTGGTTTTAAAACTTCCTTTGTATTCTTTAATAGGAATCATCACATAATTGCCGGGAGTAAGTACCAATGGATCGAAATAACTGTTGCCACAACCACTATACACCCAATATTCAATTGGTTGCCATTTTCCTTCAGCATCCATTGCTTCTTGAATCATGATTAAACTTCCATCTTGTCGTTTGGCATTAAAAGTAGCATCGCTGGTATTGATTAGGTAGGCAGTAAAATAATCCTTAGGAGTATCTTCCATCCACAAAAAACCTTTCGCTTTTAATCCTTTTGGTTTTAAGCTTTGATTAAAATGAAAATAAACCTGTCCTTTTTTTAATGGAAAAAGTGATGTGTCAATTTTTAATGGTTCGGTACATTCATAGTACGCACGTTGACTGCCTTTTTCCGTGATGTATAGAAAACTAAAAAGTAAAACCAAAATGGGCATAAAAAAGATGATTCTTCTGTTCATGGCTTTCAATTTTAAAATGGTTTGATACTTTATTTTATTGCAATTAGATCTCATTTTTTATTTTCGAAACGATCATTGTTTTGAAAAACAGAAACTCTTCAGAAGTCATCGACTTTTTTGGAATTAAATAAGTTGTACTATTACTGATTAAGGAAATAAAGTTCTCTTCCAATTCCACTCGCTTAAATTCTGTCCACTTTTCAATTGTTTCTTTTTGGTCTTGAATGAGGGTAAATGCATTGTTTGTTAATATAATTTTGTTGTGTTTGATTTTATCCAAATTGTTCAGGTAATTTTTTACTTCACGCTTCCATTTAATACCAGGTAATGCTTTTTTATACCAATTAAAAAAGGAATAGCTAAATAGAATTCCAATAACAATCAGAAACACAAAATTCTCGCTAGTAGATAAAAGGTAGATGAGATCCGCAATAAAAATAGCTCCAATTATTAGAAAGGTGTTACGCTCCATTATTAACTGCTTGTTAAAAAACGTCTTTTCACTTCCGTTTCGAAAATAAATCTCCTCAAAATCTTTACGACTGTATTTTAATTCAATGACTTTCTCGTCCATAAATTGAGCGCTATCGTTTTATGAAAACAGAAAAAAACCAGAAACTACTAGTACTACCGTAGAAACTAAAACACCTACAATATACTTCTGTTTCATTTTTGTTTCTTGTTTCATGAAAAAATAAAACAACAATAAAGTAACAAGGACTTCAATAAGAATAAAGATTAATTTCATTGTTGGTGTCATTTAAATTATGTTTAAGTATATAATTATCAAATATAATCCAAACAAAAATGATGTAGGGTTGCGGAATGTTAATTTGTGCTAAATTATTAAAAACAATTTTTGGTTTGTGGCGAGAGTCCTGTTAAAAAGGACACATTCACGCTGTTCAGTGTAAACTCTGCGGGACGCTAGACCCAAAAGGGGCAGGCACTATACAAAAAAGAAAAAACTAATTAAATTTTCCAGTAATTCCTACTCCCAAAATATAAGGTCCACCAATACCTACTCCAAATTCAGTATTAAGTCCAACTATGCCATTCAGCCAATAGCTAAAACCTATATGTGCTTGTACTGAAACTGGAAGCGGGTGCATATTTAGCTTTGTTAAATAATCAGGATTAGTAGCCGTTGCATTACTTTTCACTGAATAATAATTATAACCTAATCTCAAACCAGCATATAACCCCAAATTCTTTTTTGCAATTATTCTATAATCACCTCGTAAAGCAACATGAATTCGAGTCCATGTATCACTACCATTTGAAGTATCGGCAACAAAATTATAATTGTCATAATAACCAGTCCTTCCCCAATCCACAACTGTAGTTTGGTAACCAGCAGCTAATCCTAATGAAATTTTTTCAAATAAACCATAATCCACTACTAAATTATAAAACGGACTAGATTTAGAAGACAGGGAATAAAAAGTGCTTACCGTACTAAAACCTCCATCGTCATACCTCCTTTTAAAATTAAAATCCGAAAAATTGAATGCAACACCAGCAGTTATCAAAATTTGTTTTTTAATCCCTCCCTCATCATCAGTTTTTAACTTCATAAAACTTCTAAAATGTTTAACTTTTTTTGTATCGAACAAATCAGTATTCAGATTGAAATATTCAGAAGCATTTAAGGCAGTAATTGCTTTAACAAGAAACACAATCACAAGTATATATTTTTTCATAGATAACATTTAATTAAACAATAGAATATACTAATAGAGGAATATTACATTACGATTCTAGAAGTTAACGTGTATTTTTTAAGGCTATAATTATGGATTCTAACTATTCAATAAAAAATTTACGACACCCATTCATTAACCAAATGTAATTAATTAAAAACAATTTTTGATTTTTGGCTAGATGCTATAACAAACTAAGGAATTATTACTATTCCAAGCTAGGACTTTTTATCGTAAACGTTAAATCGGCAGGTACAGCAAGTTCTTGTCGTTTTAAAATAAAATACTTTTCGTTATCAAATGTATAAATTTTATAACTATCCATTTTCTTGCTGCTATACTGTCGAATATCCACAATGTGAAAATAGGTGATTCGTTTATACGGTTTTAAACTGTCGGGTGGATTCCAACCATTGCTTATATGATACCACTTTTTATTTTTTTGATAAAGACTATCCTCGCCCGAAAGCCAAATAGTATCGGCAGGGTCTGATAACACAAATGTTCCTTCTATGCTATCACGATTAAAAAGACGAGCTTGTATTTCTTCTTCTTTGTCGGGATGTTGCTTGGCGATGATAAATCATTATTAAAACCAACAGCAAAAACAGTTTGTTTAATGATAGGAGCACCACTCATTCCATTTTTATCAAAACTCAATAGAATATGTTGGTCGGTGCTATCTGCCCACCAATTAAGCCAAAAGTCCTTTGTTAATTTTCGATACGAAGTTTCTTCGTCACCTAAAAAAAAGCAGCTCGTTAAGCAAATTAAAGAAAGTACAATTAAAATCGTTTTTTTCATTGTTGTGGATGGACTTTAAGTAATTCCATAAAACATTTTCTATTACCTAATCTCCTATCAAATATAACCAAAACAAAAACGCTCCACAATTGCGGAGCGTTTTTTAATTAGCATCTCTTAATCTTTAAAATATCGTTCGTAAATGAATAAAACACCAACAAAATAAAGGAAGTCATTGAATCCATTGTCATAATTTTGAATGAGAAAACTACCAAAAAATAAAATGATGAAGAGTATAAAGGTTAAGTGAAAGCCAAGCTTTCCAAATTTTAATATTTTGGTTGGTTTAAACTCCATTGATACAATACTTATCGTAAATAGCAGTCCGCATGCAAATTCTAATATAATTAGAATCCAGTAGGCGAACAATAAACCACCAGGAATCATATTGATTGGGCTGTTCTTAAATAAACCAATAAACCATTCGGCAGGAATTGGATTTGCAAGTTTATGTATGGCTGGGATAAGTGTTAAAAATGTTAGAATTAAAAGGGAATAAAATTTAATAGTTGTTTTCATTCAATTTGTTTTTTGTTTGGAGTGAAACTCTTGCTGTTTTTGTTATTTCTCTATTG
>JBIIOB010000275.1:0-3828 GCA_044337125.1 Bacteroidia bacterium | reverse complement strand
CATTTGTCTTGTGTTAATTGAAAAGAAATGTGTTGAGGATACTGAGAAGAATTATCAGTAATTACAATTTCTCTCTTTTTGAATTTTTCTGAAACCTGTTGTGTCTGTCCTTTTACCTTTAAGATACCTGTTACGTCCATGATTATTATTTATTTTTAAATTGTTATTGATTCTTATTTATGATTTACCGAAAGTAAAACTTTCCATGCTTCCTCTACCTTATTATTTTCCAACAATCCTTTTGCAACATGATGCAATTGATGTTCTAATTTTTTACGGTCTGTTCCATACACTTCAAAAACTTCGTTAATAGCACCCGAATTTAAATAGTGTAAAATATCGGCTTCAGAGGGTAATTTTTCGATGTTTCCTAACTGACCTAAATTATTACCTGTTAATACATCCGAGTTACGAATATAGTCAGGAATAACATCCACTCCTATTCCTAAATTTTGCAATGGTTTGGCTACTTCAAACAATGATTTACCATTTGTTCGACTATACCAGTTACCACCTAAGCGTGCTACTAAATCTATTTTGTTGGGATCAATTAATTGATTTGCATCCAAAACATTTTCATCGATGTGCATTAATACGACTTCGCAAATGATTAAATTTCCAGCACCACCATTCGTTCCTAATTCAATCACTTCCTTCACCTTACATTCCAACTGAGCAGGCGATTCTTTTACACGAAAAGGTTTTACCATTTCAGAAGCAATGGGTGTAAATCCAGCTTTTGTAAATTCACTTACACCTTTTGGGTATTCGGTACTTGCCAAACTCATTTGTTGCACCATGTTGTAGTTCACCACATTGATAACCACTTCCGGCACTTCTTTAATATTCAAATACGTATGCTTTGCCTCGCCTGTTCTACCACTTAAAGCTGGAGAAAAAATAGCTATGGGCGGATTAGCGCTAAACACATTAAAAAAGCTAAAAGGCGCCAAATTAGGATTTCCATCCTTATCAATGGTGCTTGCAAAGGCAATAGGACGAGGAGCTACTGCTCCAAGCAAATAACTGTGCAATACGGGTACTTTAACTTCCTTGGGATTAATTGTAAGCATAAAATGAATTTAGTAAGCAAAAGTAAAATATAATTTTCATGTTCAGAAAAGATGTTATCAACGAAAAGCCTATCATTGTTGATATGTGTAAAAACGAAAAACAGAAGAAAATTCTTTAAAAAAGCAGCTGATTTTAATAAAATCGCTATATTTGCCGTCCAATCGAGTAAAATTATGCGGATGTGGCATTTTTTGCGTTGTAGCAAAAACCGCAGACGCGCTAGTTCTAATACAAAATTGAAATTAATACAATAATTATGCGGATGTGGCATTTTTTGCGTTGTAGCAAAAACCGCAGATGCGACAGTTCTAATACAAAATTGAAATTAATACAATAATTATGCGGATGTGGCGTAATTGGCAGCCGCGCCAGACTTAGGATCTGGTGCCGTGAGGCGTGGGGGTTCGAGTCCCTTCATCCGCACAAAAAAGGAGTTCATAACTGAACTCCTTTTTTTATTGTTATTTTTTTAATCTATTTATATTTTTCTCAATATACTTCTCCTTTGGTAGCAAAGCAGTCTGTATTCGTTTAGCATAATGAATACTATCAACTATGTCCTTTTGATGTAGCTCAACCAGTGTTTTTTGCAATTCAATCAAATCCTTTTGTTTTCGGGTTATTCTCAACGACCTAAATACAAACCCAGCAAATATTAATACTAGCAATAAACCTCCAATGACAAAAGCAGTTACAAGCTTTTGTTTTCTATTCTTTTCCTCTGCAATTGCTTCTTGATTTTCAAGTTCCTTCCTATGTTCCGCATTTGCAACAGCTTCTTTTGTTTCGTATTCGTATTGCATTTGACTCTGAATGGTTTTTTTACGGGTTTCTTCATTATCAATACTATCACGGTACAATATGTATAATTTATAATTTTCAACTTCTGATTTATAATTGCCTGTAACGCTATCAAATTGGGCTAATCCTCTATAACAGTTCCTTGCAATATCCTTGGCGCCTATTTCTTTTGAAAGGGAGAGTCCATTTTCCAGATAATGTTTTGCTTCTAAATTCTTATGTAATTTTAGGTTTACTTCACCAAGATTAAGGTAAGAAGCAGCGATTCCGTTTTTATCGCCCATTGCTTCTCTTATTTCCAAAGAAGCAAAATGATTTTTCAATGCTTCGGGGTAATTGCCTTGGCTAGCATAAACAATGGCAATATTGTTGTAAGCATAAGCAATTCCATAATTATCGCCTATTTCTTCTTTTATTTTCAATGAAGCGAAATGATTTTTCAATGCTTCGGGGTAATTGCCTTGGTTATAATAAACAATACCAATGTTGGTGTAAGAATTGGCGATTCCATATTTATCGCCCATTGCTTGTTTTATCTTCAAGGAAGCGAAATGATTTTTCAGTGCTTCAGTGTAATTGCCTTGCATGTCATAAATAATCCCAATGTTGTTGTACGAAAAAGTGATTCCTTTTTTATCGCCTATTGCTTCTCTTATCTTCAAGGAAGCGAAATGATTTTTCAATGCTTCAGGGTAATTGCTTTGTTTGTCATAAATAACCCCAATATTGTTATAAGAATCAGCGATTCCCTTTTTATCACCTATGGCTTCTTTTATTTTTAGGGAAGCGAAATAATTTTTCAATGCTTCAGGGTATTTGCCTTTATCTTCTGCAAAATAGCCAAGATGCGCATAAGTAACTCCTAACCCTTTATTGAAATCAATCTTTTTCGATAATTCAAGTGCTTTGGTCAAATATTCTATTGCTTTTGCATCATCTGTAAATTCAACTTCTAAAAAAAGGTTGTTATAGGTTTTTACTTTGGTTGTATCTTGTTTTGTAGTTTTAAGCACATTCAAAAGTGAATCAATCTTGTTTTGTTGCCCAAAAGCAAGTTGAGAAATGAAAATTAATGGTAGAAGAAGTAGTCGCTTCAATCGGTTATGGAGTTTTTTCAAATATAACTAATTCCAATTAGTTATTAAGCCCGTGCTTTAATTATGTCCTTCATTCTGTGAACTTTTGTGAAAAAAGCAAGTTTTGCTTCTTTTAAACTGTGAACTTTTTCCTGCCTAGTGCTGAAAAGGTTGATTGTTGGCATCTGGGTCTAAGAGTCACTTCATCCGCACAAAAAAGCCTTCCATTTTGGAAGGCTTTTTTTATTTATTTACTTTTCGAAGAGTTTCGACAATCCTACTTCTTCACCAACTCAACACCTTTATCCGTCAACTTTATCAAACGTTCTTTGTAAAGTGCACCTACAGCTTTTTTGAATGCTTTTTTACTTATCTGTAAACCTGCTTTAATTTCTTCAGGAGTACTATTGTCATTTAATGGAAGAAATCCATTTGTTTCTTTCATAAGGTTTAAAATTCTCCATTTTACATCATCCACCAATTCAAATCCTGCTTTTTGTAAACTCAAATCAATTTTATTGTCCTCACGCACTTGTTTCACATAACCCTTTACTTTATCACCAACACGTACCTGATCAAAAATTTCATTTTTATAAATCAATCCAACATACATATTATTGATAATGGCATTCAACCCTTTGTCAGTTTCGGAATAAATCAACAAATCAACAATATCGTTTGCTTGCAAATCAATATCATCACGTTCAATGAATTTATTCAGTTTTGCTGATGCCACCATGCGGTTTGTTTTTTCATCAGTATAAACAAACACTACATAGCTTCTGTTGGGAATCATTTTAACTGGTTGTTCGCTAAATGGAACCAATAAATCTTTTTCCATTCCCCAATCCAAAAATGCACCAATGCTATTTACTTC
>JBIIOB010000274.1:0-3836 GCA_044337125.1 Bacteroidia bacterium | reverse complement strand
TGGGTTGGTTCCGTTCAATCGTAGATTCGAAGACTTTTCCATCCAAAAAAGCACCTTTAAAGTTTAAACGAACCAAATCCCCTTTTTCGGCTAAATCGCCTGTTCCCTGTTTCATGGGCTGAAAATACATGCCATTCTCCAAGTTGGTATAACTGGTTTGAATGGTATCGATGTACACTTGCAATTTGCGTTGTTCCTCAATATCACGATCTTCCACCAGCTCTTGGTAGCGTTTTAGCTCCTGCACATATTCCTGCTCATTGAATATTTTGTTCAGCTTCACATCCATTTTTACCTTGTCGCCCGCTTTTAAGAAAAAGGGCAATTCGGCTTTAAAGAAATAGGTAAATAAGTTTTCGGCATCCACAATATAGGAAGTGCTATCGCCTTCATTCATCGTCAATAATCCTTCTTCAAAACTACCTGGAAAGGAAGAATGATTAAAAGGCAAAATCACCATACCTGTTTCGTTAACTGAATACGAATCCAAAAAAACGGAATCGTTCATGGTTTTGTAAGTGATGTTCAGTTGAAGGTAATCGCCAAAAGAAGGTTTGCGTTTTCCATCACCAATCATTTGCAATTTATAATGCAAACCGGTGCTTGATTTTGAATAGCCATCGTACTCCGAGTTATTAAAACACGAAGACAAAAGCATAATCAAAAAGATGATGGAAAGAAAACGTCCTTTATTCATAAACTAGCGTAGCGATAATAATTCTAATTCGTAAACAACAGAAGCTTTAGGTGGTATTTTATTATCGTCACCCAACAGACCATGCGCCAAGTGAGAAGGTAAAATCATAACCGCTTTATCGCCCACGTGCATGTATTGTATTCCTTCGTGCAAGCCACTTTCTACATTGTCTTGCCCAATTAAAAATTCCTTGGTTCCTTTTTCTTCGGAGGTATAACAAACGGTACCATCCAACAAACTGATTTTATATTTTACACGTGCGTATTTTTCCAATTTTGCAAGCTCACCTTTTCCTTCGAAAGTAATCATGTAGCGCAATCCAGTACCCGTGGTAGTCATTTTCCATGCTTTGTGATTCACGTACTGATCAATTTCATCGCTTTCGCGCTTCACATACATTTTGTTAGCATCAATCAGCTTTTGTTGCATCTCTTTGCTACTTGCCTGCATGGTTGCTTTGTTGCTATCGTTGCCACATGAGGCGCCCAGCATCAACGAAGAGCCAACCAATAAAATGACGTATTTATTTAAACTGAGCATGGCTTATTTTTTAGTTAATTCTTTTTTATAGCTTGGTACAAGTGATACAAACTTTTTCAATGTATCTTTCATGGATAATGGACTCATTCCACCAGCCGCGTTTGCATGTCCGCCACCCGAAAAATGTTCGCGTGCAAATAGGTTTACATTAAAGCTTCCTTTTGAACGGAAGGATGTTTTAATAACACCATCGCGCTCTACAAAAAAGGCTGCAAACTTAATTCCTTCAATAGACAAAGCATAATTTACAACACCTTCGGTATCCCCTTTTCGGTAATTGTATTTTAAGAGTTCTTTCTCGGTTAAGCTAAAATAAGCAGTGTTGAATTCTTTTAAAACCGTTAATTTTTCGCCCAGGCAGAAACCCAATAATTTTATTTTATCGACCGTATTGCCATCGTAAATGCGATTGTGTACTTCTGCATTTTCGGCACCAAACTTTATCAAATCGGCAATAATGTTGTGCGTTTTGCTAGTGGTTGATGGGAATCTGAACGAACCCGTATCGGTCATGATACCAGTATACAAACAATTGGCAATGTCTTTATTGAATAGTTTTTTATCACCCATGAGGTTGATAAAATCGTAAATCAATTCGCAGGTAGAACATGCTTTAACATCGTGTAACATGTATTGGGCAAAATCTTCGGGTTGAAGGTGATGGTCAATAATGAATTTGATGGCTTTTGATTTTGCAACTTCATCGCCCAATTTATCAATGCGTTTTAAGGAATTGAAATCGAGGCAAAAAACAATATCAGCAGTAGCAACCGCTTTTTTAGCTTGAGCCGCTTTTTTAGAAAAATCGATTACTTTATTGTTGCCCGCCATCCAGAACAGGAATTGCGGATAATCGTTAGGCGTGATTACGGTTACTTTATGATTTTTTTGAATCAAATAATTGTACAAACCAAGTGATGAACCCATGGCATCGCCATCGGGCGACCAATGTGTTACAATTACAATATTTTTTGGTTTACTTAATAAACTCTTTACTTCTTTAACTTGTTTAGCGTTCACAATGCTTGTTTTAAAATGCATACAAATTTACAATAAATAATGAGGCAGGATAATCAAGATTTAACTAGAATCTTCTATTTCATAACGATATTTTTTCTAATTTCGCGCCCGAAATAAGAATTTTCAAAAACGAATTAACCAATAACAAAATACAAAAATGGCAACGAACAGAACATTTACAATGATTAAGCCTGATGCAGTTGAGAACAACTACATTGGAGGGATTTTAAAAATGATTAACGATGCAGGTTTCCGCATTGTAGCATTAAAATATACAAAGCTTTCGACTGAGGCTGCTGGGAAATTTTATGAAGTTCACAAAGAACGTCCTTTCTACGGAGAGTTAGTAACTTATATGAGCAATGGTCCTATCGTTGCTGCTATCTTAGAAAAAGACAATGCAGTAGCTGATTTCCGTACTTTAATTGGTGCTACAGATCCTACAAAAGCTGACGAAGGAACTATCCGTAAAATTTACGCTAAATCAATTGCAGCAAATGCAGTTCACGGTTCAGACAGTGATGAGAATGCACAAATTGAAGGCGATTTCTTCTTTTCTAAATTAGAGCGTTTCTAATTTTTAGATATCCCATAAAAAAAGCCCCATTCGGTTGAATGGGGCTTTTTTTGTGCTTTATTTTTTAGTATTTCGATTTTTCATCCGAATTTTTATCGGTTCTGCTGATTAGCGTTCCAGCTTCAGAAATAGATATTTCGTATTTGGCTTCCGCCTTTTTGATGTCTAATTCATACATGATACCTTTATCTGCCGTTTCTACTTTTTCCGCTTCTGTTACTTCATAACCAGAAAAATTTGAATTCAAATAATCTTTAGCAGCCTGAGAAATATCGGAAGGTTTTATTGCATACTCTGTTTCCAACCATTTTCCTTCTTTGTCAAACTTTGCTTCGTACTCATTTTTATCCATTTTAAATTCAACCTCGTAGTTCTCGTAATCCATTTCCCACTTCATTTTTTCAGCGGTAGCAAATTTAGCTTTGAAACTAGTTTTCACAACTTCAGGAACATTGTCGGAATTTACTTTTTGTGCAAATGCAGCAGTGCCAATTAATAAAAGGCTAAACAGAGCGATTTTTTTCATAAGATCATGTTTTTAGAAGCCTAAATATACTAATTATTCGGAAATCCATTATTAATCCACTTTTCTACAGCAGAAATATCACAAGAACTCAACTTTGAGGTGTTTTTAGGCATGGCAGAATAACCAGCTGCATGTTGTAAAGAACCTAACAAACTACCGTTAGCAGCAACCACTGCTGTTCCTGCATAGGTTGACAGATTATACCCACCACCTGTATTGTTTGAATTGTGACAACCGGTGCACCATAAATCGACAAGCGGTTTTATTTTTCCGCTATAGGTATACAAACTGGTATCGCAATTGGAACAGTTGGATGAATTGATTGCCCCCATTTTAATCCAGATTTTTATGTAGGCCAATTCTTTGCTCGTAAGTTGAGTGCTATTTTGTGGAGGCATTGCAGGATTACTTCCGTTTATCTCACGATAGATTTCACTTTGCAAAGGATGCTTTGCTTTTATCCCTTTCATGATGCC
>JBIIOB010000273.1:0-3837 GCA_044337125.1 Bacteroidia bacterium | reverse complement strand
TCATTTTTAAGAATATAACCACCCGTAACATTGATACCTGTGTTTTCCATTGTGTCTAGCTTCGCAATATCAACACGATTGTTATCGCGTTTAATATTTTCCATTAACATATAAATTCCTTGATAACTGCCATTCACAATTACTTCACAATATTGACTGCGAGTTGAATAATGCCCCATTTCATCAAACAATTTATAGGCGAGTGTATTTCGCATAAACGATTTATCATTGTAATTGGCAATCAACACCCAATCATGTTCAGCAGGCATTCCTAATAACGAAACATTCAGTTCTGCATTCAAAGCATCACGTGTTTCGATAGCATATGGCTTTTGTGGTAATGATTGGGAATAAGCACCACGTAATTCTATACCAATATTTCCATTGTAGTTATTGGGCGTATCAGTTACATGATTGGTTGCTCCCACCCCATTATAAATAATTCCCATTGTTCCACTTATTTTTGGTTCATCAGGAATTGGATTTCCACCGGTATTAATTATTACGATGGGTAAATTTGAAGAAGTAAATACAAAAGGGACACTAGCACCTGCACCAAAAGTTATGCTCCAGTTATTTAATATCCCAGCGTCAGCTGCGTAGGTATCTACAATTCGTAATTTCCAAACGCCATTTCCATTTTGTCCATTGTTCATATTCCCCAATGTTTCTTGAGGTTTAAATGTTCCTGTGAATGGGGCAGTTGCAGTATTAATTGTTGTGGATGCAGATTGACTCAAACATGTATTCGTAAAATCATCATCACCTCCACCAATACCAGAGAACAAATTTATTTCAGTACCATCGGGTGCTACTAAATGAACATTTAAATCTGAATCGTAGGTATGTGTAATATCTAAACAAACTTGAACTAAACCATGACTAGCGTTTAAAACAGTTGGACTTAAACCTGTTACCGACAAATTAAAATCATTTACTTGTCCATCATCGGTTATATTGCCAGTTGCTCCAGTATAAGTTTGAGCATTTAAAAAACCACCAATTAATAGTGTAAAAAGTGTAATTGTTTTTTTCATAAAGTATGTATTAAAAAAACAAAACGCCTCGCAAAAGACGAGGCGTTTTGTTTTGAATCAGTTTATTTATTTTACAATGGTAACATGTCCAATGTATTTTTTATCATTACCATTAAAATCTTTACAAGTAACTCTCCACACGTAAACATCTTGTTTAACAACATCACCTGTATTATTGATTGAACCTTTCCAACCTTCATTATAATCATTGGTTTTGAAAATACGCTCTCCCCAACGGTTATAAATGCTCATTTCAAAAGATGAAAAATCAATACCATCGGCATACACTCTAAACTCATCATTTTTACCATTGTTATTTGGAGTAAATGCATTTGGAGCGTAAAACACTTGAATAGGATCAATCATTATTGAACCGTAGGCAGTATCTGCACAACCATGAATATTGGTTACAATTAAAATTACGTTTGAATATCCTGTATCTGGATAAACGAATGTTGGATTCTGTAAATTAGATGTACCATAAGGTCCAAAAGTCCAACTCCAAGAATCAATCACACCTAAAGATTGATCGGTAAATTGAACGGTTGGATCAATAATCGTTGTAGGCTGTGGTGTTGCACTGTATTGAGCAAATGGTTGTGAATGAATAGTAATATATGCAACTTGTGTAACAGTGCTTGAACAACCTGTTGTGTTTGTATAAGTAAACGTAACATCATATGAGCCTGCCAATGTATATTCATATATTGGATTTGCGCCAGTTGAACTTGCGCCATTACCAAAAGTCCAAACAGAAGTTCCACCTGGTTGATTTGTAGTGCCTGTAAACGAAACTAATGTTGGCTCACAACCTTCTACCACATCAGAAGTAAATGAAATTATAGGAGAAGCAATTACATTAATAGTATCTGTATCTACATTACCACATAAACCTGAAATAGTATAGGTAATAACGTGACTACCTACTCCAGCAGTGGCAGGATCAAACAATCCAGTTGTTGCATTTACTCCATTTCCGCTCCAAACACCTCCAGCATCAACTGCTGATAATGTTACTGCAGGTGAACCAGTACAGAAAGGACCAACATGGGTAATGGTAGCATCCAATTGTGAAGTTACATTAATGATAACTGTATCTTGAGAAGTACAAGGTGTTGTTAAATTGTAGGTAATAGTCCATGAACCAACGCCAGCAGTTGCAGGGTTAAAAACACCAGCAGCTGTTACACCAGGTCCACTCCAAATACCACCTGCAGTTGCTGCTGAAAGTGTAATTGCAGCACCTGTAGAACATTGATTACCAACTGGAGTAATCGTAGCATCAGGTTGCGGAGTAACCACAATATTTATTGTATCAGCTCCAATACCACAGGTTCCGTTCACAGCAAAAATAATTTGATGTGTTCCATTACCTGCAACAGCTGGATCAAACACCCCAGTAGTTGCATTCACACCTGGACCGCTCCAAGCACCTGCACTCATTGGCACATTCACAGCTAATTGTTGTGTTCCACCATTCACGCAAAATGGTCCAGCTGGAGTAACCGTTAATGCATTGATATTAATTACATCTACTTGAACACTATCTGTTGAAGAACATCCACCAGCTATATCTGTTACTGTAACAGTATACGTTGTTGTTGTCATTGGCTGCGCTGTTGTATTTTGAACAGTTGCATTGGCTATACTTCCACTTGCTGGTGTCCATAAGTAACTGTAACTAGCTGGATTTGCTGCAACAGCACAAGTTTGGAAACGAACATTTGGACGTTCGAACTGAGAAACAAAAGCATCAGGCAAAGGCAATCCACAACCTGGTGAAGGATCTTCATAATCATTTACAACAGATGCAAAGGTGGTGGTTGTTTTATTTAAAACATCATTACTTGTCCAGCTTGCATTATTATAACACATTTCCACAATTAAATTTGAGATACCATCCCATTCGTAAACGGTTGTTAAATTAAATGTATTCCACCCTATAGTTGTTGTATGAGCTGTAGGACCATATACTACACTTGTAACCGCTTGAAATGCCGTTGCTGGCAGAGAAGATAAATTTGTACATCCCATTTTTACAGTAAAATTACTGTAAGGTTGTGTACTTGCTTTTTGAGCTACATCTAGCGCAATAGAAGTAATTTTTCCACCTACAAAACCCAATGCATTTAATTCTGCAGCAGTGAATAACACTTGCATTCTACCATTGTTCCAAAAACCAGTAAATGGTGTTGGATATTGATTGGTTGTTAATGTTCCTGTTCCAACAGTAATAGGCACTGGAGCGGGGCAACCACCTGTAGCGCTTGGTCCGCAAACAGCAGGTACGCCATTTCCAAATACAACTCCCAATGATGCTGTTCCACCAGCACAGAAAGAAGTATCTGCAGTAGCAGTAATGGTAGGTGATACGGCAGGAATTACTGAAATGGTAACGTTATCAGTTTTTACACAACCTTGTGGACTTGTAACAGCCACTGTATAATTGTAGGTTCCAGGTGCAGTAATTGTTGCAACTGGATTATCAATTGTTGCACTACTTAAATAAGTAGCAGGTGTCCAGTTGTAAGTATAACCTGCAACATTCGGACTTAAATTAGCTATACCTAATTGAATAGGTTGTAATAAGCAAGAGCTTGTTCCACTTTGTGTTACATTATACGTGAAATTAGGAACAACATTAACTGTAACTGTATCTACGTTATCACATGTTCCGCTTAGATTACTGATAACAGCATAAGTTGTGGTTGCAGTTGGACTAGCAACTGGGTTTGCACAAGGATTACAAGAAAAATTTCCAGGATTCATTGGCGGACCAGAAACCACGGACCAGTTGAAT
>JBIIOB010000271.1:0-3843 GCA_044337125.1 Bacteroidia bacterium | reverse complement strand
GCTATTCCTAAGCCTATTGCTTTTACGGTTGTTGCTTTTCGCCATCAAACGGAAGAAACACGCTCCTATTTCTTAAAAAAGGAACAGTAAAACGTAATCTGATTCCGCTTTTTATTTTGTGTTTGCCTTACCCTAAAACAAATTTAATCTATGGAAAAAATTAAAATTACTGTGGAAGCAAATATCAATGCTTCTGTTCAAAAAGTATGGGAATGCTGGACCGAACCCAAACACATTACACAATGGTGTTTTGCGTCTGACGATTGGCATGCACCAATTGCAGAGAATGATTTGCGAGTTGGCGGAAGTTTTATGTCGCGTATGGAAGCAAAAGACGGCAGCTTCGGTTTTGATTTTGGTGGTGTGTATGATGGCGTTCAAATGCACGAACACATTTCTTACACCATGGAAGATACACGCAAAGTAAAAATAACCTTTGATGGCGATGTAAGTAGCACTAAGGTGATTGAAACCTTTGAAGCCGAAACCGAAAATCCTGTTGAAATGCAACAAGCAGGCTGGCAAGCAATTTTGAATAATTTTAAGAAGTACGTTGAGTCTTTATCCTAAAGCACTAAAATGAAATTAAACAACATTACACCTTGTCTTTGGTTTGATAATGAGGCCGAAGATGCAGCTAAATTTTATGTGTCTATTTTCCCTAATTCCGAAATGGGAGCTGTTAGCCGATATGGAAAAGAAGGTTTTGAGTTTCACAAAAAACCCGAAGGAACGGCTCTTGTAGCAGCATTTAAACTTAACGGACAAGCATTTACGGCTTTAAATGGTGGACCACAATTCAAATTTAGCGAAGCCATTTCATTTCAAATCATGTGTGACACACAAGAAGAAATTGATCATTTTTGGTATAAACTAACCGAAGGTGGACAAGAATCACAATGCGGTTGGCTGAAGGATAAATTTGGATTGTCTTGGCAAGTAATACCAAGCATTTTACCAACGCTCATGAGCGACCCAACAAAATCTAGCAGGGTAATGAATGCTTTTTTGAAAATGAAAAAATTTGATATTGAAACATTATTAAATGCTTAAAAAATTATTTTATGAAAATACTTATTATCTTAATTATCGTTGTAGTAACCGCCATAGTAGCCATTTTAATTGCTGCTTTATTCAGCAAAAAAGCTTATAGCATCCACAAACAAATTATCATCAACAAACCTTGTCAAGAAGTTTTTGATTACCTAAAAATAATTACTAATCAAGAAAAATTTAGCAAATGGGTGATGTCGGACCCAACGATGAAAAAAGAATTTAGAGGAACCGATGGAACCGTTGGATTTGTGTATGCGTGGGACAGCAACAAAAAAACAGGTGCTGGCGAACAAGAAATTAAAGGCATCGAAAATGGAAAACAATTGGATATTGAAGTGCGCTTTATTCGTCCCTTTGTGGCTGTTGCTAAAACACCTTTTACTACCGAAGCAATTGCCCCAAACCAAACAAAAGTAAGTTGGTCAATGATTAGCGAAATGAAATATCCTATGAATGCGATTCTAATTTTTTCAAGCGCTGAAAAGCTATTGGGTCCCGATATGGAACAAAGCTTAAACAACTTAAAAACAATCCTTGAAAAATAATTGATTATGAAAACATTCGCCAACATCAACGAATACGTTTTAAGCTTTCCAAAGGAAACACAAATACTTTTGGAACAAATGCGCATGACCATACAAAAAGCGGCTCCTAATGCAACAGAAAGCATGAAATACGGCATGCCTACTTTTGAGTTAATGGGTAATTTGGTTCATTTTGCTGGCTACAAACACCACATTGGTTTTTATCCTGCTCCTTCTGGAATTATTGCCTTCAAAGATGAATTAAAAACATACGTTACTTCAAAAGGCGCCATTCAATTTCCGATTGATAAAAAATTACCGCTTGCCCTGGTAACAAAAATTACCAAATTCCGTGTGAAAGAAAGCCTTGAAAAAGCAAAGCTTAAAAAGAATTACCGTGTGTGTGAAAACGGACATTCCTTTTTAAAAAGCAGTGACTGTCCGGTTTGTCCACAATGCGAAAAAGAGAAAAAGCCAAAAACCGGATTTCTTTCTTTGCTAGCTGCACCAGCACGCAGAGCGCTTGAAAACGCAGGCATTAAAACTCTTTCCCAATTAGCAAAACATTCCGAAGCCGAACTGTTAGCCTTGCATGGAATGGGAAAATCAAGTTTACCCATTTTACAAAAAGCATTAAAAGAAAAAGGGCTTGCGTTTAAAAAATAAGCTCACATATTGCCAAGAGTTTTTTTGTAAAAGCGGAGGTAAAATAAGGGAAATGTAAAGCTTTTTATACACAACTCTTTAATTTCATTATTTGTAATCTTTTTCTATATTTGATAAACGACACAAAGGTTCGTATATCCATCCAAAAAGGATGTCTTTGCGAACTTTTAGTGCGAGTATATACTAGTTATGCCTCATTGTAAAAAGACAGCCGACCGCACATTTTAGCACATTTGGTTGCCCTACACACAGGCGACCGCTTCGCAACCAAAAGAGCTAAAATTTTTCCACCGCACGACAGAATATTCAGAATAATATTTTATATTTGTCAAAAAATGACAAGTCAAATGAAAGAAACATTTGGAGAGTATATCAAACAACTAAGGACAAAACACAATTTAACGCTGACGCAACTTGCGGCCAAACTTGAATTGGATTCAGCCAATCTTAGTAAAATTGAAAACAACAAGAGAGAATTTGACGAAAAAAGATTAGTTCTGTTGGCCGACATTTTCAACTTGGACATTTCAATTCTTCGGACAGAATTTTTTAGTGATGTAATTGCAAAAAAACTCTACGATAATAATTGCGATAACGACACATTAATTCTTGCCGAACAAAAAGTAGAATATTTAAAATCTAAAAAACTTACAACAATATGAATATAGTTTCATTTTTCGCAGGTGCAGGCGGTCTTGACCTTGGTTTTCAAAAAGCAGGTTTCAATGTTATTTGGGCAAACGAATACGACAAAGAAATTTGGGAAACATACGAGAAAAATCATCCTCACACAAAGCTTGACAGAAGGAGTTTAGTAAATATTCCTGCTGATGATGTTCCTGAATGTGATGGAATTATTGGCGGTCCACCTTGTCAAAGTTGGAGTGAAGCAGGTGCAATGAAAGGCATTGAAGACAAAAGAGGGCAATTGTTTTTTGACTTCATAAGGATTTTAGAAGCTAAACAACCCAAATTCTTTCTTGCTGAAAATGTAAGCGGAATGCTACTTGATAGACATTCTAGTGCTTTAAATAACATCAAAGAATTATTTAGAAATACAGGTATTGGCTATGAGTTATCTTTTGAAATGCTTAATGCTTGTGATTACAATGTGCCCCAAGACAGAAAGCGAGTTTTCTTTATTGGAATACGCAAAGATTTGAATTTTACATTCAAATTTCCAAAACCAAATTTTCCAAAAATAACGCTACAAGAAAAAATCTTTGATTTAAAAGACAATGCTTTACCAGCATTGACTTACAATAAAACTAATGGAGAGAAGTGTGCTATCCCTAATCACGAATATATGATAGGTGATTTCTCTACAATTTTTATGTCAAGAAACAGAGTTAGAAGTTGGGATGAACAATCGTTTACAATTCAAGCAGGCGGAAGGCACGCTCCAATTCATCCACAAGCTCCCAAGATGAAATTTATTGAGCAAAACATTAGAATTTTTGTTCCAGGCAGTGAACACCTTTATAGAAGATTAAGCGTAAGAGAATGTGCAAGAATTCAAACATTTCCTGATGATTTTATTTTCCATTACACTAGTGTTCCAGCTGGGTATAAAATGTTAGGCAATGCCGGGCCAGTT
>JBIIOB010000272.1:0-3843 GCA_044337125.1 Bacteroidia bacterium | reverse complement strand
CATTGTAAATGTATACACCATTACGAACGCCTTCATCTCTTCTTAACATATTTTCTACTCCACCTTCTTCGCCAATATTTACAAGGATAGGAGCGAAGATGGTACTTAATGCATAGGAAGCAGTTCTTGAAACACGAGAGGCAATATTTGGAACACAATAATGAATTACCCCATGTTTGCGAAATACAGGTTTAGAATGATTGGTTACTTCAGATGTTTCGAAACAACCCCCTTGATCAATACTCACATCGATAATTACAGAACCAACTTTCATATCGCTCACCATTTCCTCTGTCACAACACATGGTGTTCTGCCATGTTGTGAACGGATAGCACCAATAACAACATCAGCTGTTTTGAGATGTTTTGCTAATACACGTGGTTGAATTACGGATGTGAAAACTCTACTTCCGATATCGCTTTGTAATCGTCTTAATTTATAAACTGAATTATCAAATACTTTTACAGATGCTCCTAATCCTAAAGCAGCACGAGTAGCAAATTCACCTACAGTACCTGCTCCTAAAATCACCACCTCTGTAGGAGATATTCCTGAAATACCACCCAAAATAGCACCTTGTCCGTTGTTTGCATTGCTCAAATATTCAGCAGCAATCAATATCGATGTTCCACCAGCAATTTCACCCATGGAGCGAATAACTGAATAGATTCCATCGCCATCTTTAATCCAATCGAATGCAATGGCAGTAATACGTTTAGCAATTAATTGTTTTAAAAAGTTTTCTGGTTGAACAGTTAGCTGTAAAGCCGAAATTAATGTTTGCTTTTGTTGCATTAGTTCCATCTCCTGGGGAGAAGGTGGCGCTACTTTTAAGATAATATCTGCTTTGTAAACTTCTTCTGGACTATACACTATTTGAGCACCAGCTTCACTGTAGTCATGATCCTGGAAATTGGACATTTTTCCAGCGTTGGTTTCAACCACCACATTGTGTCCATTATTCACAAGTAAGGCTACTGCATCGGGAACAAGTGCTACACGATTTTCTTGAAAAGAGGTTTCTCTTGGAATTCCAATATACAATCTGCTTTTTCTTCTGCCAATCTCAAGCATTTCTTCTTGTGGCATTAAGGCTGTTTGGGTTAGTGAAGCCAGTAATTCTTTTGAAGTTTTCATTTTTGTGTGTTAAGAGAAAATCTAGAAACAAATTTATGAAAACAATTGCAGATATTCTTGGTTTAACCCCTAGAGTTATTAAGAGTTGATTGTTAACGAGTTATTTGGAAGTGATGGTTACGATTCGTTTTTTACCTTCAAGTGTGATATTTACATTTACAGTGTCGGGTGGAAGTAGCGTTTCAATTTTTTCTGGCCATTCAACAAAACAATATGCTTTGGAATAGAAATAGTCTTCATATCCCATATCGTAGGCTTCCTGTTCATTCTTGATTCTGTAAAAATCAAAATGAAAAACCTTATTGCCATTGGTTGTTAAATATTCATTCACAATAGAGAAGGTTGGGCTGCTAATATTATCTTTTACACCTAATTCCTCACAAATAGCTTTAATAAAAGTGGTTTTGCCAGCTCCCATTTGACCATTAAAGGCAAAGTTTCTTTTGTCTTTGCAAACTTCAATGAATGTTTTTGCAGCTGTATTTAAATCTGTGGTACTTGCAATTATAATCTTATGTTCCATTTATTCTTTAATATGATAGGTTCCTTTTCCGTTAATGCAACCTCCATGGTATTTCCATTCCCCTTTTTTTACCTTTTTTACGGTACTATCGCTAATTATTTTTAATGTCAGTGAATTATCATGAAACCAGTTTTGATAATTCCCTAAACGGTATTTTTCCTTTGCAAATCCTACTCCATGTTGCACTGTGAATACATGTTCCATTTTGGGTTCAAGCTTAATAATACTATCAGGATTATTCATGAACTTTATAAAAATAGGCTGTTTACTATCATTCTTTGCCGAAAATGACAAAGAATAATAAGGGTCACAAGATGTCCACAAAATAGCAATCAATATGAAACCAATTATTCTCATTATTTAGGATTGAGTGTAATAAATGGAATTATCATTTCCTCCAAGGAAACACCACCATGTTGGAAAGTATTTCTATAATAGCCAACGTAGTAATTGAAGTTATTGGGATATGCAAAAAACAAATCTTGTTTCGCAAAAACATAAGTGGTACTTACATTTTGTTTTGGCAAAAATACATCTGCTGGATTCTTTACTTCAAAAACATCTTTTCGCTGGTAATCAAGACTTTTTCCTTGTTTGTAACGTAAATTGGTGTTTACATTTTTATCCCCAACTACTTTTGTTGGCTCAGTAACTTTAATGGTTCCATGGTCTGTTGTTATAACCATTTTGCATTTTTTTGCTGCAATTTGTTTGATGATCTCAAAAAGTGGTGAATGCTCGAACCAAGATAAAGTAATGGAACGATATGCCTTTTCATCATCTGCCAACTCGCGAATTACTTCCATCTCGGTGCGTGCATGCGAAAGCATATCCACAAAGTTGTATACAATAACGTTTAATTTGTTCTGCATTAAATTACTCATGTTTTCTGCTAGCTTTTTACCACTTGCATTATTGGTAATTTTATGATAACTCATTTTTACATCCTTGCCAATGCGTTTTAATTGTTCCGCCAGAAGCTCTTCTTCATGCATGTTTTTCCCGCCTTCATCTTCATCGTTTAACCATAATTTAGGAAAACGTTTTTCAATCTCGCTAGGCATTAAACCTGCAAAGAAAGCATTACGTGCATATTGAGTGGCCGTTGGTAAAATACTACTGTACAATTCTTCTTGGTCCACATTAAAATACTGTCCAATGATGGGTTCAATAATTTTCCATTGATCGTAGCGCAAATTATCAATCAGCACTACAAATGTGGTTTCGTTTTTATCTAACAGCGGTGCCACCATTTGTTTGAAAATGGTATGGGAGAATAAGGGTGGATTCGCATTTTTCCCATTCAACCAACCGATGTAGTTGTTCTCTACAAATTTTCCATACAATTTATTTGCTTCCGCTTTTTGCATCTTCAAAATTTCGAACATGCTTTCATTCTTACTCTTTTCAAGTTCCAATTCCCAATAAACAAGTTTTTTATACACTTCTTGCCATTCAGCCCAGCTAAGTCTATCACTCAGTGTCATACCTATCTGACGAAATTCTTGTTGGTAGTTTGATGTTGTTTTTTCGCTAATCAGCCGTTTGTTGTCAAGCGTTTTCTTAAGCGACAATAAAATTTGATTGGGATTCACGGGTTTGATCAAATAATCGGAAATTTTAGAACCGATAGCATCCTCCATGATATGCTCTTCCTCACTCTTAGTAATCATGATTACTGGTAAATGAGGGTTTTTAGATTTAAGTTTATTTAGGGTTTCTAAGCCACTCAAACCTGGCATATTTTCATCTAACAATACTACTGAAAAGTTATTTTTATCCACCAACTCCAGTGCTTCATCTCCACTCGTAGCTGTTGCAACATCGTATCCTTTTTCTTTTAAAAACAAAATATGCGGCTTAAGCAAATCAATTTCATCATCAGCCCACAAAACGTTTATTCTTTCCATAGTTTGGTATTATTTAGTGTATAAATTTAGATAATTTTAGTGGATGCTTCCTGTTAAAAAAAGATAAATTATCTTTGCAACGATGAATACATTTTCCAATAAGCTAAAAATCTTTAACGATCCTATTTATGGTTTCGTATCTATCCCTTACGAAATAATTTATGATTTAATCGATCATCCTTATTTTCAGCGACTAAGAAGAATAAAACAATTGGGATTAACCAACCTCGTTTATCCCGGAGCATTGCATACACGTTTTCATCATGCAATGG
>JBIIOB010000270.1:0-3846 GCA_044337125.1 Bacteroidia bacterium | reverse complement strand
TCCTGTATGCTCCCGATTTTGTAGTGAATGCAGGCGGTATCATAAACGTATATTATGAGTTAGAAGGCTATAACAGAGAAAGAGCCTTGGCGCATGCTGAAAAAATTTACGATACCACTCTAAATATTTTTAAAATTTCAAAGGAGCAAAATATTCCAACGTATATGGCTGCAAATCGCATTGCTGAAAAACGTATTGCGGACATTGCAAAAATTAAGGTTAGCTTTTAATAGATTGATAATGGAATTGACCCATGATTTTATGGGTTGATTTAAATAAATAAAATAGAAATGTTAAACAGAAGGTATTTAAGAATTAAGGTGATGCAAGCCTTGTATGGTTTTTTTCAGTCGGAGAATAAAGATTTGGCAAAAACTGAACGAGAAATGTTTAACGGTATTGATAAGATTTACGATTTATACATTTATCAATTAGCATTTTTACTGGAATTAAAGCATGTAGCTTCGGTTATTTCTGAAGATGCAAAATCAAAACATTTACCTACTGCTGATGAGTTGAATCCCAATTTGAAATTTATCGAAAATAAATTTTTAATTCAGTTGGAAGAGAATATTCATTTGAAGCGTGAAATGAATAACCGAAAAATTAGCTGGAATAACGATTTTGAGCTAGTTAAGAAGGTGTTGAATAATATCAAAGCTTCTGATGAATACGGAAAGTATATGAATGTTTCTGATGATTCGTACAAAACACATCGTAATTTTATTCTTGAAATTTTCAGAGAGTTTATGGCTGACTTCGAAGTGTTGAATCATCTGTATGAAGAAAAAAATTTACATTGGGGTGACGATATTTATGTGGTAAATCCAACCGTTGTTAAAACCATTGAATCATTTAAAGAAGATACTACACCCGATTTTCATTTGAGTGTTTTATATAAAGATAGAGAAGAAGATTCTGAATTTGTAAGAGATTTATTACGTCAAACTGCTATACGTAATGATGAAACTGAAAAATTAATAAGTGATAAAACAAAAAATTGGGAAGTTGAACGTATTGCAATGATGGATGTGTTGTTAATGAAAATGGCAATCACTGAAATGTTGCATTTTTCAAGTATTCCAATTAAAGTTTCTTTGAACGAATACATTGAAATTTCTAAAATGTATAGTACACCAAAAAGTAAAATCTTTATTAATGGTATTTTAGATAAACTGGTTGCTGATTTCAAATCTGGCAATATGCTGAATAAAATGGGTCGTGGTTTAATGGAATAGTTTTCAAAAAAACAATTAATTTACAACAACATAAATTCAAAAATCAAAGACATGAAAAATCAACTATTATTTTTTGGATTAGCATTATTGGTTGTTTCTTGTGAACCACCGAAAACAAATCAAACCGAACCACAAATTTCTACAGATGTAATCAATGTGCCTGCAACCGCTTCTGATAAATCAGTTCCTACAGGAATGGGAGCTCAAATGACATTTTCAGAAGAAAAGCATGATTTTGGAAAAATTACTCAAGGTGAAAAAGTGTCTTATTCCTTTGTATTTAAAAATACAGGAAACTCTGATTTAATTATTTCGAATGCTTCAGCAAGTTGTGGATGTACTATTCCAAATTATCCAAAAGCACCTGTTAAACCAGGTGAAGAATCAAAAATTGATGTGGTGTTTAATAGTGAAGGTAAGTCGGGCTTAGTTGAAAAAACAGTTACATTAACAACCAATTGTACTCCAAGTACAAAATTACTTACCATTAGCACTACCATTATAGTACCCGAAGAAGAATAATAACAATAAATAAATAATTTAAAACTCAAACATTATGGCTCAATTAGGACAGTTTATTCCATTAATTTTAATCATTGTCGTATTTTATTTTTTCATGATTCGTCCTCAATTAAAAAAAGCAAAGGATCAAAAAAAGTTTCGTGAAAACATTAAAGTAGGTGATAAAATCGTTACAATTGGTGGTATTCATGGTAAAATTTCAGAAGTTCACGATACCACATTTATGATTACAGTTGAAGGTGGAGTTAAGTTGAAAATTGAAAAAAATGCAATTTCAATGGATTCATCAACAATGATAGGTGCTGAACAAAAATAAGTATTGAATTTTTTTATAGATAGCGTTGAGTATTAAAAACTCAACGCTATTTTTTTGTATTTTTAGTTGAAATATCAGTGAGTTAAACAACCCCAAAATTGGTTGAAATATCAATAGATGAAAAAAGCATTGTTAAGTTTCTTTAAAAGCGCAGACTCAAATGTCCCAGTAAAGCTCAATAAAAAGCTTATTACCTTTGCTATGTGTTTGTTGTTAGCAATGTTTTTTTGGTTATTAATGTCTTTGTCTAAAGATTATACCATAACCATTAATTATCCTGTGAAATATGTTCATATGCCACAAGATAAAGTGATAGCCAATAAACTACCTCAGCATATTGATATGGAAATTTCTGCAAGAGGATTTAATCTTTTGATTTATAAATTAAGAAATAATACCAGTGAAATAAATATCGACTTAAGCGAAGCCAAGCCTTTATCCATCAAGAATCATTATTATTTGCTTACAAATTATCGATTGGATAATGTTAAAACACAAATTTCTAACAGCTTGCGAATTGAAAGAATAATTCCGGATACCATTTTTTTGAATTATAACAAAAAAGTAAGCAAACGAGTTCCTATAAAGGCAAATTTTAAATTTGAGTTTGATAATCAATTTCAGTTGGTAGATAGTGTTTCTGTTTTTCCAAAAACAGTTGAAATTTCAGGAGCAGCAGATATTATTGATAAAATAACTGAATTGGAAACAGAGCAACTGATTTTAAAAGGACTCAATAAACCGCAAACCGTTGATGTTAAATTTTTAATGTCCTCTAATTTGGAACTATTAGAAATTAAACCTTCAAAAGTCCAACTTAAAATAAATGTTCAAAAATACACTGAAGCAAGTATTGATTTGCCTATTGAGGTTGAAAATTTACCAGCAGGGTATGCATTAAGGACATTCCCTGATAAGGTACAAGTAAAATACAATGTTGCTTTTAATGATTATGATAAAATTAATACCACCTTATTTAAAGCAGTAATAGATTACAATAAAATTGATCCAGCAAGCAGTCATGTTAAAGTGGTACTTGCCAAATTTCCTGGTATGGTAAGAGCACTTAAAATAAATCCAGAAAAGGTGGAGTATATTATAAAAAAATGAAAAAAGTTGGCATTACTGGAGGAATAGGTAGTGGAAAAACTACTGTTTGCAAATTATTTGAATTGCTTGGAATAGCTGTTTATTATTCTGACCAAGAAGCAAAACAAATTTTAGAAAATGATTCAAACGTTAGAGCGGAGCTTTTGGGTGTTTTTGGTGCTGAGATACTGAATGAAAGTAATAAATTGGATAGAAAAAAAATAGCAGCAATTGTTTTTTCGGATACTACTAAGTTAGCTAAGTTAAATGCAATCGTTCATCCTGCGGTTGCAACCCATTTTGAGGAATGGTGTAAAAAACAATCCTCTGCTTATGTATTAAAAGAAGCGGCAATACTTTTTGAAAGTGGAGCTTATAAACAAGTAGATAAAACGATTGTAATTACAGCACCAAAAGATTTAAAAATAAAAAGAGTAATGGCTCGTGATGGTGCCACAGAGGCTGAAATACTAAAAAGAATGGCGAATCAACTGCCTGATGAAGAAACAATTAAACTGGCCAATTTTAAGATTTTTAACAATGAGCAAGATTTATTAATTCCACAGGTATTAATTGTTCATAACCAAATTCTAGAATCTTTTAGGTGATTTCAAAAACTTTAGTATTTTAGTTGAAAATTAAAAATTATGGAAAATCAAGAAAATGTGAATGCAGGTAGTG
>JBIIOB010000269.1:0-3863 GCA_044337125.1 Bacteroidia bacterium | reverse complement strand
CCATTGCTTCCCACAACGAAATATTTTTTTTCTAAATCACAAACTTTACGTTCATTGTTCAAAATGTATGAAATTTTACCTGTTAAATTAACTGATCCAGTTGCTGTACTTGGAACACTTACTTTATAGCTAATTGTAAATATGGATTCGGAAGGAGGGTTAATCCAGACAATTTTTGCTGAATTATCGGCATAGGTAAAACTTCCTCCTTTGCTTTCAATAACAGTAGCAACAAAACCTTCAGGTAATTCTTGAGCAAATTTCATAAAGCCAGTTAAACCAGCTTTGTTAATTGTTACTTCAATGGTAAAATCTTTTCCTGGATAAACATTTGAAGGGAAACTTTGAGTAGCAGTAAGCTCCTGAGCAATTGCAATATTGGTAATCAATAAAATCGCAATAATTGAGTAAAGTTTTTTCATTTTTATTTTAATTATTTTGTTTGTTGCCTATGCCATGTCTTTTTTCCTTTGGCTTTGTTAACTCAAAAAACAATTCTTCAATGTTGTTTTCTGGACTATCAGCAGGCACCTGAATAAATTTTCCTTCAGGACTTATTAAAAAATAAGTTGGCAAAGTTATGATTTCGTAGCTCTTTTTCAAATTCCCATTCGAATTATCATATAAGAAGGTCCAATCGTACTTTGGATATTTAGCTGTAAAGTTCTTCAAATCCGCATTGGACTTGTCTGTTGAGATGGCTACAAACTCAATTTGGCCTCCATATGTTTTCTTCAAGGAGGGAATAACTTTCATTTGTTGCATACAAGACACACAATTGGCATCAAAAAACATCAAATACACGTATTTTTTTGTCCTTAATTCATCTAAGCTATGAGTAATGCCATTTTTGTCGGGAAGCTCAAAAAATGGGGCAGCAACCCCTTTTTGAAGTTTAGAAAATGAACTTAAACAATTTTGGGCAATTCGTTTGTGCTCCTCCACTTGGCTTTGTTCCAGCACTTGATTTAGAATTGCTTTAATGCCTTGTCTATCGAAGCTTCCATCATAATAGCCTTCAAACAATCCTTTTATAAGCACCAACTCCCTAATAGTGTCATTTTGTAAGTATTTATCACGTTTTAATACATCCATTGAACCGGAATAACTTCCTTTATTATTGATATTAAAATTGAGTGGAGCGCCTTCCTTGGTTTTCGAAAAGGTTTGAAGTTTTTGTTTGTAAAAAGAATTGAAAAATGTCATGTACTCTGGATGGTTGTGGAGTATCTTTTTGTTCTCGATATAGCTTTGAAATAACTGTTTTTCACTTTTATTCGTTTTTTGCTCCATTGCAGCAATCGAATAAGTAACATAATTCTTAAAATAGGGATTGTTTACCGTAGAATAAAAATTGTTTATGACCACTTTAAATGAATCAATTTTTGGTTGTGCAGTGCGCGAGACAAACTCTGGGTAGTTTAAGGTCAAAAAATCATCAAAGCGTTTGTCATAATCCATGGTCAATGCATTAATTTCCACTTTGCTTTTTAGGTTAATTTGAATGGAAATATCGTGCTCCAAATTTGGATTATGGTAGGTGGCTGAATCGGGAGGCAATAAAATAATTTCATAGTTTTTACCTGGTTCAACATACATAGAAGTAATGTTTTTGTTGATCTTTAGCGTAATGTAGTTAATGTCTTTGATAATAAAACTTAAATTAAAATTTCCAACGGAATCAATTTCAGCAGTGGTGATTTCTTTTTGTTTATTGGAAATAAAATCATTGTTCATCCAAACACTTATGGTTTGGTTTAAATAGGATTTTCCAGCTCCTGAAATGTTTACTTGTTGAGCAAACGAAAACGTGCTACTCAAAACAATAATTAAAAATGAAAAAGCTTTTTTCATAGGTGGCTTAAAATCAATTGTTGTGCCCTTTTTATGCTTTCAAATCAATTCCATTAGGAACAAACTGAGATGCATCGCCATTGTTACGGATGATATCACGCACAATTGTTGAATTTATTGCAGATAATTCAGGAATAGGTAAAATAAATACCGTTTCAATTTCTGGAGCCATTTGTTTATTATTTTGAGCGATTGCTTTTTCAAACTCAAAATCAGCTGAAGTACGCAAGCCTCTTAAAATAAAGGTTGCATTCATTTTTTTGCAGAAATCAATTGTTAGTCCAGTATAGGTTTCAATCCTAACTTTTGGCTCATTGGCAAAAACTTGTTTAATCCACTTTTCGCGTTGTTCCAAACTGAAGTAGTTTTGTTTACTACTGTTTTTTCCAATGGCTATAATGATTTCATCAAACAAAGGCAATGCTCTGTGTAAAATGTTTTCATGACCTTTGGTGATAGGGTCGAATGAACCAGGGAAAATTGCAATGCGTTTCAACATGTTGTTTTAATTGATAAGCAAATATACAAATTCTGAACTTGTTGGCTCATTAAACTTTAGTACCTTTGTCACTCTAAAATCATATCGTATGGAAGATCAAAATAACAACCAATTAAATATCGAATTATCAGAGGAAATTGCTGAAGGGATTTATTCCAATTTAGCAATCATTACCCATTCTCAATCAGAATTTGTGGTAGACTTTATTAAAATGATGCCTGGTGTGCCAAAAGCAAAAGTAAAATCACGCATTGTACTTACGCCTCAGCATGCAAAACGTTTAATGAAAGCATTGAAAGATAATATTTCAAAGTTCGAACAAACTCATGGTGCAATCAAAGATACCGAAATGCCAAATGCCCTACCACTTAATTTTGGCGGTCCAACTGCCCAAGCCTAAGCTATGGTAAGTGAACTTGAAAGTAATTTTGAACGTGTTGTAAAACAACTTGGAACTCAGTTCGGAGAAGATATTGATTTACAAGCAGTGTTGTTCTTGATAGGTATTCAGGAATTGGGTAAAGGTAAAATCAAGCTGAATAAAAATGAAAAATTGGATGTAATGCATGTTGCTATTTGCACCCTGCTTGAACCAATTGGATATTATAAGTTTGAAGGATTGGATGAAGAAGGCTGGCCACATTGGTCGGTGAATGAAAAATTACCTCCATTAAAGCCAGGTCAACAACAACAACTTGTAAAACAAGCCATCATTGATTATTTTGTAGAAAATAAATTGATTGATTAACGAATAGTAACTGTAACTTCAGCTTCTGTGCCTGGTTCATCCAAGCGTAAAACACCATTTCCGCTCATACTTGGGAATGTTGTTTTTGTAGCTACCACATCAAATATTGCAGGAAGTTTTACTTCAAAACTAGCATAACCAGTTCCATCTGTGAAGCTTTCATATACCACATCACCAGCAACTGCAGTAGCATGTAGTTTAACTTTTGCATTTCCTACCAATGCACCTGCTGTATCGAATACACGAACTTTGCCACGACACGTTTTATCTTTTTTGCAAGAAGAAGTAGAAAGTGCACTTAAAATCAACAACGCTGTAAAAGCAAAAGCAGTAATTTTTAAGAAAAACGTTTTCATGGTTTATGTTATCTAGTTATTATATTTTTATCTTTACGATTAACAAATTTAAAGAATTATTCATGAACTACAAAAAACTTTTTGCCTCTTTTTCATTATTTATCTTGCTATTTGTGTGTTTTGCTCCTTTAAATGTTGCTAATGCTCAATCGGAGAGCCAAACAAAGGTGATTATTGAAACAAATTTTGGTAATATGAAGGTGGTTTTGTACAACGAAACACCTTTGCACCGCGATAATTTCATTAAAATGGTAAAAGACCATTATTATGATAGTTTACTATTTCACCGTTGTATTCAAAATTTTATGATTCAAGGTGGTGATCCAGATTCAAAATATGCTCCTTCCGATTTTTTGCTTGGCGAAGGTGGACCTAATTATAGCATACCAGCTGAATTTAATTCCTC
>JBIIOB010000268.1:0-3868 GCA_044337125.1 Bacteroidia bacterium | reverse complement strand
GTACACCTCTCAACAATTAAATGAAATGTATCATGTAATTCACTTAGTGTCTTTTTAAGAATTTCATCCGTTGTTTTGTTTATAACCATATCATTCAATTTTTTACTATCTATTACCAATTTGGTAATTGCCTCTTTCACCTCTTTTTTATCAAATTCAGTTGGAATTTTCGATTTAGAAAGCAATTCAGCTTTTGTAACCATTTCGGCACTTCTTGATTTTATTGGTTCTAAATTCCCATCTTCGCTAGGATGAAATGTTTGTGACATTATTGTATGGAACTCTTTTAACTCAGTCCATTTATCAAATTTAGATTGTGCAAATATCGCATTTGACAAAAACATGATTGCGATTATGCTTACTAAAACAAAATTATTTTTTTTCATAATATCTATTTTTTAAGAAATAATTGTCTTGATTTTTTTTTTTCTTTAGTATGAATTGTTAAAATGTACGTTCCTGGTTTATAATCTCTAACGACTAAATCTAAATCATCCCTAGATGAAGAATAAACTACATTACCTATCACATCAAAAACTTTAATCTCTTGAATTTTCTCAGTTTCTGGAAGTGAAAGATGAATTTGGTCGCTAGCTGGATTTGGAAAAACAGCAAATGAAAAATCGTTCGTTATGACATTATGTATACCTAATGAAGGAGGAATACTCCATAAAACAACATCACTTAAAATATTACCAGTTACTATTTTATCGCCATTTGGAGACCATGCTACAGTATTTACAGCACCACTATCAATAATACCAAATGTGGACAATAAATTACCTGTACTAAAACTCCAAATTTTACAAGTACTATCTGAAGAAGCGGAAACAATCATAGTTCCATCTGGAGAAACATCCATTCCATTTACATCATCAGCATGTGCATCAATTGTTTGTACCAAGGAGCCATCCAATAGGCTCCAAATTTTTATTTTATCATCTTTGGAGGAAGACACAGCAAAATTGTTATCAGGAGTAACTTTCACACTAGTGATATCACCTGTATGGCCTGTACAAGTAAATAACAAAGTACCAGCATTACTCCAAACTTTTACTTTATCATCACTTCCACCTGTTACAATTTTATTCCCATCTGGAGAATAAGCAACAGTTGTTACCCAACTTAAATGTGCATTAATGTCATTTGAAAGCACACCATTAGGAATCGAATAAATTTTCATTTTTCCATTTGAACAACCTACTGCAACTTTAGTATTCGCAGGGGAAATTGCTGTAGAAAAACCATAGGATGTTCCTGTATTAATAGTATCAATTATTACTGGAGAAGAACCAGTATTATCGAAAATAAAAATATTTCCAAACTCTTCAATCGCAGCAATATAGTTACTATTCGAGCTAAATGTAACGCCCATTATACACATATAGCTACTTCCAACTGTATAATCCCAATCCATTGCACCTGAATTTACATCAAATATTCTAATAGAAGCAGGGTGACAATTTGTGCCACTTAGAACTTTTTGACCATCTGCTTTAAATGCAACACCATTTATTGAATTAAATAGTGGATTCGCCTTCATTGACCAATCCACTGTTTGCCCATTTACTCCATGAATAAACACAAGCAACATTATAATATTTGCGACTATTTTTTTCATCTTTATTTAGTTAATTAAGTGTTTTCTAAATTGTTCTGGTGTTGTTTCTGTTTGCTTTTTGAAAAAGGTTATAAAATAGGAAGTATTTTCGAAACCCAATTTGTCCGCTATTTCATTGATTGAATAAAAAGTATAATGAAGTAGCCTTTGCGCCTCGATGGTTATTCGTTTCCGAATCAAGTCACCAGCAGTCTGGCCTGTTTCTTCCTTACAAATTTTATTTAAATAATTAGGACTAACATTTAACAATTCAGCATAAGCAGAAGGTAGCTTCTTTATCTCAAAATGCTTATCTATTAAAAGCTCAAATTCATGAACCTTTTCTTGCTTAATATTTTTGCTCTTCAAAAACCCAACTGGATTATACAATCGCTCTAGCTCAAACAAAATTATATTTAAATAAGAACGTAGCACTTTTTTAGTTTCCCTCTTTTTGAGATTATGTTCATCTGCAATTAAAGATAATAATAAACTCCATCTATCTTTCTGTTCATCCGAAAGGCGAATAAATGGTTTAGCATCTCGTTGCAAAAAGGAAAATTGATACAAAATATTATTATTGTACCTCAAGGAAAAAAAATCTTCAGTAAAGCAAATAATTTTCCCTTTTGCTTTACGATTTATATCTATTCTGTTAATGCAACGTGGTTTAATTACAATTGCTTTGGCACTGTCTAAACGAATTTTATGATTATCAATAATTATTTCTCCTTCTGCCTCTTCCGCAATAATTAAGATGTAAAAATCTTGCTTATGAGGAAACTCTAATTCGGGAAACTTTTGTAACAAACCATTTAAATCATCTAGCCAAAAATGCCTTACATTATTTCCAAATAAACCAATGTCGCAAACAGACAAGTCTAATGTTTGCATCTGAATTTAATTTTAAAAAAATAAATAGGATTTCTGTTTAAAAGGCTATTAAATAAAAATGGGAGGACGAAAAACAGAGGATAAATAAACTGAAGAAAATGTGCTAGATGAATAGGATGTAATTTTATTTTCATTTATTTCGCCTTCATCTATAAAATTTAAGATGAAATTTTGCTGAGAAAAAAGTTGAATTTCCTTTTGTTTTAATTCAGGCGCATTCCGTTCCTGTTTTTCATTTTTATCCAACTCTTTTGATAATATACACTGCCCCTTACAAACTGGAATAGCATCAAACCTATTAACACAAATATTTTTTGAAATGTAGTCTCTTTGAATATAAAACGATATAACTATCCAAAGACTGCTAGTACTTTGAATCAAAAAAACAAAAACAAAAAAAAGAGTAATTACTCGTTTCAACATACAGGGCAAAGTTAATTATAAATCCAATTCAGCCAACAACCTTTTAATATCTAATTTCAAGCGTTCTGTGTCCTTAGGATCTGTTCCATCATATACCCCTCGAATATGTCTTAAGTTATCAATCAACAACAATCCACCACTATGAACAAATCCACCAGGAGCCGTAGTATCTACATAAGCAGTAGCAAAATATCCATTTTCTGCTAATGAATATATACTATCCTTATTTCCAGTAACAAAAAACCATTTTTTATTATCTACTTCCAAATTATCCGAATATTCTTTCAACCTAACTATACTGTCATTTTCAGGATCAATCGTATGTGAAATAAAGAGAACATTTGGATTAAGTTTATACTCATCATAAACTTTTTTAACCTCAATTGTCATTTTAGGGCAAATGGAAGGACAACTTAAAAAAATAAAATCTGCAACATAAATCTTCCCATCAAACGTTTTATTGTTGATTGGCATATTATCTTGGTTTACAAATTCGAAATTTGGGACTGTAGGAAATAACGTATCTTTCCCTACCACCAATGGATTACCTAGGACCGGCAGCTTCAAATTCTCATTATTACAACTTAAGAGAAATGGCAATATAAAAAATAGCAAGTAAAATACTTTCATTTTGCAAAAATAGTAAATTGTTTTTACTCATCACTTTTTCAATGAACCACCACAACCTTTTGCATCTTCAACACCGCTTTTTCTGAAGATACTTTACAGAAATAAACTCCATTAGCTAGGTTTGCTATATTAACAACTGTAGCACCTGATTGAGAATTATCAGCCACTAATTTCCCAGCAACATCAATTATTTCAATCAACACATTTTCTAAATTTTTAGTTAGTGAAATGGCAATAAATTCATTTGCAGGATTTGGATAAATTTGAATTTCTGAATTTGTAGACACCTCATCAACACTTGTAACATTGCAATTAATAGCA
>JBIIOB010000267.1:0-3877 GCA_044337125.1 Bacteroidia bacterium | reverse complement strand
ATTCTCCTGAAAATGTATTTACAAATCAGAATTTTGATGCACAACAAATATTAATTGAACAAGATGGCTATGTTCAAATTTTATTGGAGACCGAAACCATTCAAGATATTGCTGTTGATGCAGCAAACCGTAAATGGATTGCAACAGCTAACTCCGGAGTTTATTTAGTTTCTGCCGATGGAACATCACAGATTCATCATTTTGATGAAAGCAATAGTCCTTTATACAGTAACAATGTTAGAAAGATTGCAGTGAATAACGTTACTGGCGAAGTTTATTTTGGTACTTCAAAAGGTATTCTTTCTTATCGTGGAAATGCTACAGAAGGATTTGAAGAATTTACAGATGTTTATGCATTTCCAAACCCTGTAAAGCCAGGATATGATGGTCCTATTGCAATCAAGGGATTAATCAATAATACCACTATTAAAATTACTGATATTAGTGGTTCACTTGTATACGAAACCAAATCTGAAGGCGGACAAGCATTGTGGTATGGTAAAAATTTTGAAGGCAAAAAAGTGAGCAGTGGTGTATATATGGTTTTTGGAACCAATGAGGATGGCTCCCAAAAAATGGTTACCAAAATTTTACTTGTAAACTAAGATTATTCATTCCACTTATGCTCAACAAAACAAGTGGTATTGTTCTCCATTACACAAACTATTCTGAATCTAGCTTAATTGTTAAGATTTATACACGCACACATGGCTTGCAATCCTTTATTGTTAGCGGTGTTCGTAGTAAAAAATCGAAAAACAAAATTAACCTGTTCCAGCCATTAGCCCTTGTTGATTTGGTTTTTTTTGAGAATGAAAAGTCGACTTTGCATCGTATTTCTGAAATAACAAGTGCTAAGCCTTACTCAGAAATCCCCTATAATTTTGTTAAAAGTTCAATTGCGCTGTTGTTAAATGAAATCCTCTATAAAGCGATTAAAGAGGAACATGAAAATGAAGAGTTGTTTGATTTTATAAATAACTCTCTTCAGATTCTGGATCTTAAAACGGAAAACTGTTCTAACTTCCACATCTATTTTATGATTCATTTAACACGCTATTTGGGCTTTTTCCCACAAGGTGAATTCGGCAATGATTCTTCTTTGTTTGATTTGCAGGAAGGGAAATTTGTAAATTATATTCCTCATCATGTGATGTACTTGTCCTCCGAAAAAAGTAAATTGCTGAATCAATTTTTAAATTGCAATTATGATTCAATACATTTACTTCAATTAACAAAAGTGGAACGGAAACAATTATTGCAATCATTGATTTTGTTTTATCAGTTGCATATTAATTCATTTGGCGAAATAAAATCAATAGAAGTATTGGAAGAAGTTTTAAGCTAAAAAGTATTTATAATTAAATTTGAATAACACATTAACAAAAGATAGTATGAAACAATACACTACACTTCAGCAATTGGTTGAAATTGATTCACCAACAGGATATACAGAAAATGCTTGTAACTATATATTTAATCTTTTAAAAAGTTATGGTTACAAACCTGAATATACCAATAAAGGTGCAGTAAAATGTGCCTTAGGTAAAAATCCAACGTTGGCAATTGCCGCTCATGTTGACACATTAGGTGCAATTGTGTCTGGTGTGAAAAATAATGGAACACTTAGTTTTTCTACATTGGGAGGTTTGCAATTAGTTAGTGCCGAAGGTGAATATGTAAAAATTGTTACAATGAAGGGGAAAATTTTTACTGGAACTCTTTTGTTAAACAATCCTTCTTCTCATGCAAATAATCAACGAGAAGATACAAAACGAAATTTTGATACCATGCATATTCGATTGGATGAGGAAGTATACTCAAAAAAAGATGTTGAGAAATTAGGTATCAATACAGGGGATATTATCTGTTTCGAACCTCGTTATCGTGAATATCCGAATGGCTTTATTAAATCCCGTTTTATGGATAATAAGGCAGGTTGTTACGCACTTTTTGAAATTGCAAAACGGCTAAAAGAAAAGAAACAAGAAGTTCCAGTTGAATTGTTCTTTTCAAATTACGAGGAAGTTGGACATGGTGGTACTGTTGGTTATTCCGATTCAATTAAGGAATTATTGGTAATTGATATGGGTGTTTTAGGTGATGCTTGTGAAGGAAATGAAGTGAGCTGTTCAATTTGTGTAAAGGATTCATCTGGACCATATGATTACAACTTTAGAAAAAAATTGGTGGAGCTTTCGGAAAAAAAGAATATTCCTTATAAATTGGATGTATATCCTTACTATGGTTCAGATGGATCTGCTGCATTAAGAGCTGGTAAGGATTTTCGAGTTGCATTGATTGGTCCAGGAGTTGCTGCTTCACATGGGGTTGAACGTACTCATAAAAAAGGAATTGAAGCAACTATTGATTTATGTCTTGCTTATATAAATTTCTCTTTTAAAAAATAGATGCGTAGCATTGTAGTAACTATTTTAATTGTTTTATTTTCTTTTTTTGAGACATTGGCTCAAAAGAATGAAAACTTATTGCAACAAGGAATTGCTTTTGCTATCAAAAAGCAATTTGATCAAGCATTGGTTACACTCACTGATTTTATTCAGCAAAATCCCGACAATGCTGATGGTTATTTCAATAGGGCAATTGTATCCACTAATTTGGGTGATTTACAAAATGCTCTTTTAGATTATTCAAAAGCAATTGAATTGAATCCTGCTTTTACTTCTGCATACGTTAATAGAGCTTCGATTTATAGTAATGATAATAATCTGAAGTTGGCGTTAGCAGATTTGAATAAAGCTATTGAGTTATCACCCACAATGGCGGAGGCCTATAATAATAGAGGGTATTTATTCAGTCTTCAAAAAAAACAAGATGATGCACTTAAAGATTATACAAAAGCAATTGAATTGAATCCGCGATACGAAAAAGCGTATATCAATAAAGCAATTTCAATTCAAGCAATAGGTGATAGGCCTTCTGCACTTAAATTACTTTCGAAATTAATTGAATTGGTTCCAACTTCAGCAGAGGCTTATTTTAATCGTGCCGACATTTATAAAAATATGAAGTCATACGATTTTGCCTTGAATGATTACGATAAAGGACTATTATTAAATCCAAATGAAGTGAATGCCTATATCGAGCGTAGTAATTTAAAAGATGAAATGGGTGATGATATTGGTGCTATTGAAGATTGTAGAAAAGCAATTACGATTGACCCAAAAATTCCAGAGGTTTATTATGCAAGAGCTCGAGCAGAATACGATTTGCCCAATTATCTTTCTGTAATAGATGATTGTTCAAAAGCAATTGAATTAAAATCGGATTATTATCAAGCATATATTTTACGTGGAAATGCCTACGATTATTTATTGCAATACGAAAAAGCATTAATGGATTATAGCAAAGCCATTGATTTAAAACCAAAGGAGGTTGAAGCCTATTTACAGCGTTCCATAGCCCGTGGTGCCAAAAAAGACTTCGTTGGTTCATTGTCAGATATCAATAAAGCATTAATGATTCAACCCAATTATCCCAATCTAATTGCTAAACGAGCGGATATTTATGTGGTTATGAAACGTTACAAAGATGCAATCGTAGATTTATCTGAATGTATCCGATTACAACCCGATTCTGCTTTTCATTTTTATTATCGCGGAATTTTAAAAGACAGCCTAAATGATAAAAATGGCGCTTGTGAAGATATGCATCAAGCTTTTAATTTAAGGTCGATGGAGGCATTTTTATATTTAAAAGATCACTGTCCTAGTATTAATTCAACCAAAATATTTAAGGGAATTCAATTAGAATATGAAGGTTTGGAAGCTGAGAAAAAAGGCAATTACAAGGAAGCAATTGAGTTATATTCCAAAGCGTTGGTATTCATACCTGATTCAGCACATGTCTATTACAA
>JBIIOB010000014.1:0-12485 GCA_044337125.1 Bacteroidia bacterium | reverse complement strand
CAATGGCCAGCTAGAATATAAGGAACAACTTTCCCTTTCGTAGTTTCATAATTAAAAGGATACGCCAATACACTCCAGCCAATGTGCCAATCTACTCTTCGAGCTACTCCCGAAATGTCGGTTGTGATGTAATCCATGTACCAATCTGTATTTAAACGACTCAGAACTCGAATTCGGTATTGACCACCATATCCAAAACCGTTGGCTCCATCATCACTAAACGCACTAAACGTATTTCTTACACCTAGCTGGAAATAACCACTTTCTTTATCCAGTTTTTCTGGTTCTTGTGCATAGCTAATTGTTGCAAGTAGCAGCATGCAGAGTAGAATTGTTTTTTTCATGGGGTGGGATGTTGTGTTTCTGAGTATAAAACTAAAACTTATTATTAAATATTGTGCAACAAAACTATTATTAACTTTGTACGGTAATTATTTATTAATCAGTTATGCTAAAAAATAACCCTCACAAAGGAATAATCATTTGGTTATTATCAGGTTGTATTTTAATTTATGCAATGGTTGTAATTGGTGGAATTACACGCCTTACACATTCTGGATTATCCATGGTAGAGTGGAACATGATTGTTGGATCATTGCCTCCTATGAGTGATGCCGATTGGCAAATTCCATTTGAGAAATACAAAGAAAGTCCAGAATACCAAATTATTAATAACCAGTTTAGTTTAGAAGAATTTAAATCGATTTTCTGGTGGGAATACATTCATCGTTTTTTAGGTAGAACAATTGGTTTAGTATTTATCCTTCCATTTTTTTATTTCTTTCTTAAAAAACGTTTTGATAAAGAGTTATTGAGAAAAATGATTGTGCTCCTTGCTTTAGGTGCATTTCAAGGGTTTTTGGGTTGGTTTATGGTAAAGAGCGGTTTGCAAAAGGAACCTCATGTTAGTCATTATCGTTTGGCCGCTCATTTAATCAGTGCCTTTACTGTTTTTGGATTTACCTTATGGTATGCCTTGGATTTGATAAATCCTACTCGAATTTCTGCGACTGAAGAAATGAAAAAAGTGATTCGTTTTTCAAAAATTATGTTCGGATTGGTAGTACTGCAAATTATTTATGGTGCTTTTGTAGCAGGATTAAAAGCGGGGATGTTTTACAATACATTCCCTAAAATGGGAGAAGAATATTTTCCGGATACCATTACTTCGTTTGATCCATTTTGGATTAACTTTTTAGAAAATGGAGCAGGGGTTCAATTGGTGCATCGTTATTTGGCAATGATTGTAGCGCTGGTGGTGTTTATTGTTGCATTTAAAGCACGTAAATTGAATTTGAATGCCTTGCAACGCAAAACTTCTTCCATTATGTTAGCGGTTGTTTTAGGGCAGTTTTTGTTGGGTGTAATTACTTTGCTGTATGCAGTGCCCGTAGTATTAGGTGTATTGCATCAAATGGGTGCATTTTTCCTTTTTGCTTCTTGCTTATGGTTTATGCACAGCTTGAAGAAAAGCTAAGAACAAATTTAATTTTTCCATTTAAAGGTATTTATCAATTGATAAATATCTTTTTTTATGAAATCAATTACAGGTTTTATAGAATCGGTATTTGGAACAGCATTAAAGTAGAGTGCACCTCTAATAAAATGTTTCGTGCTATCCGTTATGAAAAAGTTAACAGAAGAGGCAGCATTTCCTCCAATGTCGTAAAGTAATCCGTACACTTTATTCGAATCAATCTTAATCAATTCTTCTTCAATACGAGATGCTTTAACCTGGTGTTTATAAGCCAATTCATCCGTTTGTTCTAAAAACTTATTGATGTCGCCATTTACAGCTTTATAGGTTAAATGCAAAGTACCGTTGAATGTTGGGTAGTTGACATTGATAAAACAAGGTTCAGCAGTTGCATTTTTATCGTTACTTACAAATGCATATTTAGGAATTTCAAAACTAAAAGGACAAGTAGAATCGTATTTTACATAACTCTTTTCAGGAAATGTTAAACGGAAATACGCTCTTGGTTTAGGAGAAATGGTTTCATCGTCATCATCGTCACCACAAGAAGTGATAGCTACAAATGCAAAGAATGCAGTTAAAATAAAAAAGAAATTAGTTTTCTTCATTTCGGTCAATTGTAATTTTTACACGTTTTACTTTTCTGCTATCAGCTGATTCAACTGTGAAACGTAAATTTTTGAATTGTATTACATCATTTTTTACAGGAATACGTCCTTCTATTTCAATCAGGAAGCCTGCAATGGTATCTGCTTCTCCTTTTTCATCTTCAAAGTCATCACCATTGATTTCCAAAATACGATACACATCGTTTAATGCAGCCTTGCCTTCAAATACATAATTGTTATCATCCAGTTTTGAATACGTTAAATCATCGTCATCAAATTCATCATTGATTTCTCCAACAATTTCTTCAATAATATCTTCGAATGTTACAATTCCTGATGTTCCACCGTATTCGTCAACAACAATAGCCATGTGAATTTTTTTGAATTGAAACTCGCGCAACAAATCATCAATTTTTTTATTCTCGGGAACATAAAATGGTGGACGGATAATCGACTGCCAATTAAAGTTATCGTCTTTGTCGATGTGTTGCAACAAATCTTTTGCATACAAAACACCGCTAATATTGTCCAATGATCCGTCTTTGTAAATCGGGAATCGAGAAAAGCCATGGTGTGTGGATTCTTCCAATAATTTTTTGAATTTGGTATTGTATTCAAATGCAGTAACATCCATGCGCGGTTTCATGATTTGTTTTACATCTGTATTTCCAAACTTTACAATTCCTTTTAAAATCTTGTGATCCTCTTCTGTAATGTCTTCATCGTTGGTAAGTTCCAATGCTTGGGATAATTCATCCACAGAGATGTTATGTGTTTTGGGCTTAATTACTTTATCGAGCAACTTAGTTGAGAAAATCAAGAATGAACTTACGGGGTAAAATAAACGTTGCAAGAATTTTAAAAAGTAAAATAATCTACGTGATGTATGCAATGGGTTTTGGGTTGCATAAATTTTAGGAATAACCTCACCAACCAATAAAATGAGGAAAGTAACGGCTACTACTTGGATTACAAAACCTAATGTTGGACTTTGGCTAAAATCAAATAACTCTTCCATTACAAATGTGGAGAGCATAACAATGGCAATGTTGATGAAATTAATGCTGATTAAAACAGTTGCAAGTATTCGCTTGGGTACTTCAATGATTTCCTGAATTTTAATGTCAAGTTTATCATCTGATGATTTAAGCTCATCCATATCGGTAGGCGTAAGCGAAAAGAATGCAGATTCGGCAGCCGATACCAATGCAACTAATACAAGCAGTACCAGCATGATGGCAATTGAAATTCCAATACTAAAAGAAAAAGGTTTTACAAGAATGCTTAATAAAGCGGAAGAATAATATAAACTACTCTGGACGTCCAAAATTTAGAATTTAAATGAAACAAAAATGTTTGATTACAAAGATAATCAATGTAATCAAACACAGGTATTATTTGTTGTTAAGCTTAAAAAGGCAAATCATCGCCTGTTTTTGGCATGTTATGGCCCTCATCGTTGCCCGAAGAAGCATTGTTTTCGCGTTTGCTTAAGATGGTGAAGGTTTCACCTACAACTTCTGTTGTATAGCGTTTGTGGCCTTCTTTATCATCCCAAGAACGAGTACGCAATTTTCCTTCAATATAAATGGTCATTCCTTTTTTTAGATATTTTTCAGCAACCTCAGCCAATCCTCTCCAAACAACAATGTTGTGCCATTCGGTTTGTTCGTTGCGGTTACCATTTTTGTCTTTGTACGTTTCGGTTGTTGCCAATGGAAAATTTGCCACTGCGGCACCACCTTCTAAATGACGAACTTCTGGATCTTTTCCTAAATTCCCTACCAAAATTACTTTGTTTACGCCAGCCATAAAATATACGTGTTAAGTGTTAATAATAACAAATATACTAAACAAGAGGCATGTTTTGCAAGTATTTAAAAATGAATTTTAAGCTATTAAAATCGTACTTTTGCAATGCAAATTTTAGACTATTTTTAGAGCATGATACAAATTAAATCCTTTACGTTTGGGCCTTTTCAGGAGAATACCTTTGTGCTTTATGATGCAACAAAGGAATGTGGGATTATTGATCCAGGTTGCTACGATAACAGAGAACGAATGGAATTAGCTGCTTTTATTGAAAGCAATCAATTGAAGCCCGTTAAATTATTGAATACCCATTGTCACCTCGACCATATTTTTGGAAATGGTTTTGTGGCTGAAAAATACAATCTTAAACCTGAGTTTAATGAAATGGATCAGCGCATTTTTGATGCATATTTAGCAACGGCCGATTTGTATAATTTGAATGCTGAACCATCGCCACCAGCAGCCGTGTATTTAAATGAAGGGGATTTGGTTACGTTTGGTGAATCGAAATTGGAAATTATATTTACTCCTGGACATTCACCGGGTAGTATTACTTTTTATTGTACAACACAAAAATTTATGATAGCTGGTGATGTATTGTTTTATGGAAGTATTGGTAGAGCCGATTTGCCAGGTGGCGATTACGATACTTTAATAGCTAGCATTAAAAATAAATTGTTGCCATTGGGTGACGATTACAAAGTGTATAGTGGTCATGGACCAGCTACAACTATTGGATTTGAACGAATGAATAATCCGTTTTTGATTTAAAAGTATTAAGTAATAATGTTTAAACTCGGAAAATACAAACACTACAAAGGCAAAGAATACGAGGTAATCGGCTTTGCAAAGCATAGTGAAACACTTGAGGAGTTGGTTGTATACAAAGCATTGTATCAACCAGAAGGAGAAAATTTGTGGGTTCGACCGAAGAAAATGTTTTTCGAAGAAATAGAAATTGAGGGCATAAAAAAGCCCAGATTTGAATATCTGGGCTAGTTATTTATTGAATTGATTATTTACTTAATCATATCAAATCCACAATACGGAACCAATACTTTTGGTATTCTGATTCCTTCAGCAGTTTGATTGTTTTCCAACATGGTTGCTACAATGCGAGGCAATGCCAATGCACTACCATTTAATGTATGCGCCAATACTGGTTTTGCATCACCATCCTTAAAACGTAATTTCAAACGATTACTTTGGAATGTTTCGAAGTTAGAAACAGAACTTACTTCCAACCATTTTTGTTGTGCTGTTGAATACGTTTCAAAATCATACGTTAAGGCAGAAGCAAAACTCATATCACCACCACACAGTTTTAAGGTGCGGAATGGCAATTCTAATTCGCGCAATAAACCTGCAACATAATTACGCATCTCTTCCAATACTTCGTATGAATTATCGGGATGAGCAATTTGTACAATTTCTACTTTATCAAATTGGTGCAAACGATTTAAGCCACGAACATGTGCTCCGTAGCTTCCTGCTTCTCTACGGAAACAAGGTGTGTAGCCACAATTTTTAATTGGTAATTGATCTGCTTTTAAAATTACATCACGGTAAATGTTGGTGATAGGAACTTCGGCAGTTGGAATCAAATATAAATTATCAATTGTTGAATGATACATTTGTCCTTCTTTATCAGGTAACTGACCTGTTGCATATCCAGATGCTTCGTTCACCAAAATTGGTGGTTGTACTTCAAGGTATCCAGCAGCGGTAGCTCTGTCTAAAAAGAAATTAATTAATGCACGTTGCAAACGAGCACCTTTTCCTTTGTATACAGGAAATCCAGCACCAGTTAATTTTACACCTAATTCAAAATCAATTAAATCGTATTGTGTTGTTAGTTCCCAATGCGGTTTTGCACCTGCATACAAAACAGGAATTTCACCTTCTTGATATACATTTTCATTGTCCTCAGGTGTTTTTCCTTTTGGAACTTTTGTGCTAGGTGTGTTAGGAACAAGTACAAGTAAATTGTGTTGTTCTTGTTCAATAGCGGTTAATTGTTCTTCTAATTTTTTGGAGCTTTCTTTAAGAGCAGCGCTTTTGTTTTTTAAATCATCGCCTTCTGCTTTTTTTCCAGCTTTGTATAGTTCACCTACTTGTTTCGCAATGGTATTTGCTTCGCTAAGTATGCTGTCGAGTTCGTTTTGAGTACGTCTGCGATCGTTATCCAATTCGAGCACTTTGTCCAAAATAGGTTTTGCATCAAAATTTTTGATGTTCAAGCGTTCAATGGCTTCGTCTTTTTTTTCGCGGATGTAGTTAAGTTGTAACATAATCTTGGTTATTGATTGTTAGTTATTAGTTGTTGGATTTTACGAATTCAGAACAATAAAAAATCTCCTAAACTTCGAATGAAGCCAGGAGATTTTTTTAAATGTTTATCGAAAACCTTATGCTTCAGCAGGGAATGGAACAACCGAAACAAATGATTTTTCATCACGTTTCTTTTTGAATTCCACTGTACCATCAACTAATGCAAATAAAGTATGGTCTTTACCAATACCTACGTTTTCACCTGGATTGTGTTTTGTTCCACGTTGACGAACGATGATATTGCCAGCAATTGCTAATTGACCTCCATAAATTTTAACGCCTAGACGTTTACTATGTGACTCACGGCCGTTCTTTGAACTACCCGCACCTTTTTTATGTGCCATTTCTTATAAAGAATTTTAATTTTTAATACTTACTTATTTTGCTGCTTTTTTTGCTGCTGCTTTTTTAGGAGCTGCTGCTTTTTTAGCTGGAGCTGCTTTTTTTGCTGCTGCTTTTTTAGGAGCTGCTTTTTTTGCTTCTTTTTCAACTACTTCTTTCGTTGCTTTAGGAGCTTTTTTTGTTACAGCGATTTCGTCTTTTAAAGTATCACCTTTAGCTAACACACCTTGAATAAGGATTTGTGTTAATTGTTGACGATGGCCATTTGATTTTTGGTAACCTTTTCTGCGTTTTTTCTTGAAAACGATTACTTTGTCACCTTGAAGATGCGAAATAACAGTAGCTGCTACTTTTGCACCATCAACAGAAGGAGTTCCAACTTGAATTTTTCCAGCATTGTCAATTAACAATACTTTATCAAATTCAACTTTAGACCCTTCGCTAGCTTCTAGGCGGTGAACGTATACTTTGTTTCCACGTTCTACCTTAAATTGTTGCCCGGCTATTTCTACGATTGCGTACATTTTTTAGGGTTTTATTTGTTTATACTAATTCCCAGTATTTTTTACTTGGGGGCACGAAATTAATAATTTATTTTAATGTGACAAAGATTTCAACATAAAATTGTTGACGACTAGGTGTTTTTAGGGTCAATTTCGACTGTTTTCGGCTTTTTATTCACCAAATACACGCCTAAAAGGATGATGATGATCCAAACAAAGTGCATTGCCACTACCTCTTCACCATCCAAGATACCCCAGCCCATTGCTACTACTGGTATTAAGTAGGTAACCGATGAGGCAAACAGCGCATTGGTGTTCTTTATCAATACATTGAAGATAATCACCGAAAGTGCCGTTCCGAAAATGGCCAAAATGCTCACATAACCCAGGCTTTCATAGGCTAAAGTGTTGGTTTTCAGGTCTGCCATAAAATCGGTAAAGCCAAACAAGTAAATCCCCGCTAAAGGTCCAATAAACATCATTGCCCAAACCGTTGCTGTAATCGAATTTACTTGCCCCAATTCCTTTTTGATGATGTTTACACTCAAGGCATAACAAATAGTAGCCAAAACCACATAAACTCCAAAAAGGAGGTTGTTATTCATGTCCTCACTTTTACCAGCAGTTAACAATCCAATGGCTCCAATAAAGCCAATTAAAATTCCAATGGCATTTATCAGTTTTGTTTTTGATTTGAATAGTAATACACCCAATAAAAGTGTAAAAAGAGGAGTTAATGAATTTAACATTCCTGTTAAGGAGCTACTTATTCCTGTTTCTGCTTTTGTAAATAAAAAGGCAGGTATAAAATTTCCCAATAAGCCCATTCCTAAAAATCCTTTCCAATGTTTGATCAGTTCTTTTTTGAAGTGCTTGATTAATAAAGGTGATAAAAATAAAAAGGCAATGAATATTCGTAATGCCGCTACTTCATCACTCGAAAAAACTTCGAGTCCGCGTTTCATTAATATAAATGAGCTTCCCCAAGTTAAGGCAAGTGCAATGAGTATAATCCAGTTGAGGGCTTTTGTGTTCAAGGGTATTTTATTGAGTGGGCAAAGATAGAATAAATACTATTGTTTACTCTTTGCTTTTTCGTCTTTTGCCCATTTTAAATTACCATTGGCCAATTTATGGTTCGGATTTATTTTCAAAGCTTTGTTACACGCTTCAATGGCTTTGTCCCATTTTTTTAATTGATTGTAACAAGCTCCCATATTGCTATATGCATCGGCATAATCGGGTTTTAATTGAATGGCTCTGTTACACGCATCAATGCATTTTTCCCATAAACCTTGTTGGTAGAATGTTAAACTTAAATCCAAAAATCCTTCGGCTGTTGGTTTCGCATGAATAACTGCTTCTTGCTCCAATAATGATTCAGATTCTTCCAAGGCCAATTTCAAATTGTTTTTTGCCAATTCATAATTTGGTTTTAGCTCCAATGCTTTTTTGCATGCTTCAATTGCTTTCGGATAATTTTTGAGCATGTTGTAGGATGTTCCAATGTTATTATAAGCTTCGGCATAATTTGGTTTTAGTTGAATGGCTGCTTGTGCCATTTCAATACATTTCTCATAGTTGCCTGCTTGGTAATATTTTAAACTTAGGTCGAGGTAACTTTCGGGTGTGGGATTTTTTTGAACCGCTTCTTCAGAAATAGTTGCAACACTTTTTTTGTTTTTACTTGCTTCTAAGTATTGAATCGCTTCAGCATTTCCTGGAATAACTTGCAAGGTGCTTTGTGCTAATTCATTCAATTGTTCCCATTGTTGTGATTCAAAATAAGCTTTCATCAACCATGTGCGAGCACCAATGTGTGCAGGCCATAATTCAACACTCTTTTTTAATGCATCAATCGCTTCAGGGTATCGTAATTGGGTACATAAAAATTTACCGTAAAAAAACCATCCATCGGGGTAATTCGGATTGTACTGAACAGCATTTTTGTAATAGGTTTCCGCCATTTCTTGATCGCCTGTTGCCGATTTTAAAACACCCATGTTTACATGCAATACCGAATAGCGTGGCCAAATGCTCAATGCTTTTGTGAAATAATATTCGGCTTGTGGATAATCACCTTGGGACATTTTTGCCAATCCATAATTCATTAATCCACGTGCATTGCCCGGGCTTTTTACAGTTACATCGTACCATAAACTTTCTTCGGTATGCCATATTTTATTGCGTTCGCGAACACCATAAGCATAGCTGCTAAGTGTTAATACTGCAATAATTAAAATGCTGTATTCGTATTTTATAAGTGAGTCTTGGTATGCTTTTTTATATTTCATTAATAACAATCCGATGGTCCAGCAAACGCTGATAACCAATCCAACGTAAGGGAAAAAGATACGATGATCGTTCATCACTTCAGCAAATGCAATTACACTCGATGATGGAATTAATGCTAAGAAAAACCAAATGATACCAAAGCTGATGGGGCGTAAACGTTCGTCTTTCGAAAACCAAAAAGAAATGAAAAGCATGGTGGCAATAAAACCACATCCCACAAAAAAGCGAATGTCCATGATTGTTTCCAATGGTTGCCAATCGGTATCGGCACTTAATCCAAATGGGAAAAAGAAGGTGATAAAATAATGTGCAATTACAAAGGGTTGAGTAATCAAATAATGGAAGGTAGATAATCCACCCGATTGCCATGTTTTAGGTGTGAAGTGATCAACCCACAAATACATGATTGCACAAAACACAAATGCTGGAATTGATTTTTTTATTGCAGAAAAAACTTGCTTAAAATGTTTTGTATTGAATACATCTGTTAGGCTTAATTTTTCTTCGAACAAAAGGATGTAAACGAATAACATTGGAGCAAACATTACCGCAGGAGGTTTTGCCAATGCTCCAATTCCTATTGGTATTAGGTAGATGAATGTTTTTTTGCAGAAAGGAGAAAATAAGTACAATACAAATCCCAACACCACAAAAAAGGTAGATTGAATATCGGAGCGCGCGATGATGTAATTGATTGTTTCGGCATTCGCAGGATGCAATACATACCAGGCTGTTGCGATGGCAGCAATGTAAAAATTCCAGGTGTTTTTATAAGAGATGTTTAATAATTTGAAAATAAAAAAGAACATCAATATTCCTTGTAATAGGAAGATGATGAAAGAAGAAAGATGGAAATAAAATAAATTATAACCATTTCCCATCCAGTAGTCGATAGCTAGCGAAGTACTTACAATTGGTCGGTACGATTGATTAGAAGGCAATGAGCTAAAGGTGGTTCCATCTGTGAAAAAAGACGGAATGTTTTTTAAGTTTTGAATAAAAATATTGTTTTCGATGGTATGTGAATCATCGAAATGAAAATCGTTTTGAAAGTGATTAGAATAAGTAAGCGTTGTAATTCCTATCAATAGTAAAAGATAAAAAAGTGTCTTTTTTATGGATAGGTCTTCAAAAAGTTGTTTTAGCATAATTCGTTTAGTTGCATTGTAAAAATATAAAATTATCACGAACGGAATCCATTTTCGTTCTATATTTGAATTTGGATGGAAGAATGCTTCTTTTACTCAAATGATAAAACCGTTAACTTCTTTACGTTTTCTATTTGCTTTTATGGTTTTTCTTAATCATATGAGCTTTTTGATTTCGGAGAACAATCCGTTCTTTAAGGAATTGTATTATCGTTTTTTCTGTGAAGGCTATACTGGTGTGGGTTTCTTTTTTATGTTGAGTGGTTTTATTCTGTCGTACACCTAAAGAGATAGCTTATTGTCTGAAAAAGTATCCAAACGCGTGTTTTATGTTAAACGTTTGGCCCGACTTTATCCTTTGCATTTAATTACCTTTTTGATTTCTATTCCTGTTTTGTTGATAGAGGTAGGGTACGATACTCCCCTTTTTACGGTTCAGAATTTAACGAATATCTTTTTGCTTCATAGCTTTGGGATTGATCGCACTTATTTTTTTTCGGGCAATGCTCTTTCATGGAGTATTTCGGATGAACAATTTTTTTACTTGCTTTTTCCTTTTTTGATTATAGCTTTTCATTTGTTTAAAAATTATGCTCGAATTGTATTAGGCATTGCAAGTGTTGCCGTTGTTTATATGTTATCGCAAGTAAAAGGCGGAATAGCGCAACATGCGTTTTTTTATATTAATCCATTTACACGTTTGGTGGATTTTACATTGGGGATTTTTCTCTACGATGTTTATTTGTTTTTTAAATCGAAACCGATTGCCAAACAAGCAACAGTCTTAGAAATTTGTTCGGTTGTGTTATTAGCAGTATTCATTTATTTTAATGCTGATATTCCTCAAGCTGCTCGTTATTCCTGTTATTACTGGTTGCCGATCTTCTTTTTGATTTTTGCATTTTCATTTCAATCGGGCACTTTATCTAAATTGTTGTCAAAAAATTGGATGGTGGTATTGGGTGAAATAAGTTTTAGTTTTTACATGTTTCATCAGTTGGTGATACGTTATTATAAGCAGCTAAATGGTGATTTTTTTCACATACACAAACCCTTTGTATCAATGCTCATTGTTTTTGTGTTTAGCTTGTTGGTTAGTTATGGCAGTTATTATTTGATTGAAAAACCAGCAACCAGTTATATCGTTAAGAAAATAAAGAAATAAAATTGCATTTGTACAATTGCCGACTTTTAGATTAATTTTGAATTTTAAAAAAAAGAAAATAATATGGAAACTAATCATGACAATAATTCTATTCAGCAAAAACAAAAACGTATCGTACGTTTTGCATTCATTGCAATTTTGATTTTAGCACCATTGGTGTATTTGTTTTACAAAACACGAACTATTGATGCAGTAGCTCCAACACCGCAAGCTCAACCGGGAATGGTAAACAATATTGCTCAACTTGAAAAATTAGCTACTGAAAATCCAAGCTTTGATAATTTGGTTAATTTATCCAAGGCGTACATCAATAATAAAAGACCAGGTAAAAGTATTGATCATTTAAAACGTGCAATTGAGTTGAAGCCAACAAGCCCTATCGCCTACAATAATTTAGGTGTTGCTTACATTATGCTGGAGCAATATCAAAATGGAATTGATGCCTGCACAAAAGCAATTGAATTGGATGGTACTTTTCAATTGGCAAAAAATAATTTAAAATGGTGTTTGGATGAGAAAGCAAAAGTTGTTGCAAAAATTGATGAGCAAATGAAGGTTAGCAAGGACAAACAAGATGCGAAGTTTTTAATTGATTTTGGAATGAACTATTTTAAAATTGGAGACTATTCAAAAAGTATTGAAATTTGGAATAGCGTTTTGACGATTGAACCAAAAAATGTAATTGCCTTCAATAGCATTGGTACTGCATTTATGATGAAGAATCAAATTGATGATGCTTTGTCGGTTTTTGAACAATGCTTGGCTATTGATCCAAATAATCAACAAACAAAAAATAATATCAAC
>JBIIOB010000266.1:0-3899 GCA_044337125.1 Bacteroidia bacterium | reverse complement strand
AAGAGGCCGAAACCTTAGGATTAGATACGGTTAAAGCATTTAAAGAAGAATTAGCCGGATACCGCAAACAATTAGCACAGCCTTATTTGACTGACAAAGATGTTAATGAAAAGCTATTACAAGAAACTTACAACCGCATGCAGGAAGATATACATGCAATGCACATACTAGTAAAAGTGAATGAAAATGCGTTACCAAAAGATACATTGATTGCTTATAACAAGATTTTAGAATACCGTAAGCGTATTTTAAAAGGAGAGGATTTTGCAAAAGTAGCAAGAGAAAGTGCTGCAAATGGAGACCCTTCAGCTAAAGACAATGGTGGTGATTTAGGTTATTTTACTTCTTTACAAATGGTTTACCCATTCGAAAATGCAGCCTATAATACAAAAGTAGGTGAGGTGTCAATGCCCGTTCGTACTCGTTATGGCTATCATATTTTAAAAGTAGTTGATCGCAGAAAAGCACAAGGAGAGGTATTGGTAGCTCATGTAATGGTAAAAACAACACCTAATATGACAAAAGAGGATTCTCTGAATGCATATACAAAAGTGACTGAAATCTATAATAAGTTAAAGGCTGGTAGTAAGTTTGATGAACTAGCACAACAGTTTTCTGATGATAAATCATCGGCAAAAAAAGGGGGGGAGTTGCCTTGGTTTGGTACAGCAAAAATGCCAGCAGAGTTTGAAAAAGCGTCTTTTGCTTTAGTTAACAAAGGTGATTTTTGTGAACCAATGCGAACCAAATACGGTTGGCATGTGATTAAATTGATCGACAAACGTGGATTGGCTTCTTTTGATGATATGAAAGCTGACTTAAAAGCGAAGGTAACAAAGGATTCTCGCTCACAAGCTGGTCGTACTTCTTTAATTGCTAAAGTAAAGGCTGAAAACAAATTCAAAGAAATGCCAAAAACATTGGATGAATTTTATAAAGTTGTTGATACTACTATCTATGAAGGTAAATGGGATGCTACAAAGGCTTCAAAATTAACGAAGCCAATGTTTAATTTAGGTGATAAAGTATTTACACAAAAGGATTTTACAGCATATTTGAATTCGCATCAAAGTAAGCGCCCAAAAACGGAAACAGCAATGATTGTTAATCAATTGTATAAGCAATTTGTAGAAGAAACTGTAGTTGGATTTGAAGAAGGACGCTTGGATCAAAAATATCCTGAATTCAAAGCTTTAATGCAAGAATACAGAGATGGTATCCTATTGTTTGAATTGACTGATCAAAAAGTTTGGAGTAAGGCTGTAAAAGATACAACTGGTTCTAAGGAATTTTACGAAAAAAATAAAACCAATTATATGTGGGAAGAGCGTGCAGATGCCTCTATCTATGCTTGTGCAAATGATAAAGTAGCTAAACAAGTACGTGCTTTAATGAAAAAGAAAAAATCCGAAAAAGATATTTTAACTGCTGTAAATAAAGATTCACAATTGAATTTGCAGGTTGAAACTAGATTGTTTAACAAAGGTGAAAATGAGTTGGTTGACAAAAACTGGAATCCAGGAACTTCTGCTGATATTGTTGATAAGGATAAAAAAGTTACAATTATTGTAGTTAACAAACTAATGAAACCTGAACCTAAAGCTTATCAGGATGCAAAAGGAATGGTTACTGCTGACTATCAATCCTATTTAGAAAAACAATGGTTGTTGGAGTTAAAACAAAAATATACTGTAACTGTTGATCAGGCTGTTTTATCAACTGTAAAATAATTGCACTTTAACTTTTAAGTTTATGGTTCAAGTAATTGTTCCATAAACTTTTTTAGTTTTTAAAAGAAGGTATTGAAAACAATTTATTTAAATATAATTTTAACTTTTTTAATAGGATTTAGCTCTTGTACTAATTCTACTGAAAAAAATGAGCAGAATATAGGTGAGCCAATTGCAAAAGCAGGTGATGCTATTTTGTATTCGGATGATATTAAGGACATCGTGCCGTTTGGAACCTCAGCAAAAGATAGTATTGATTTAATAAATAAGTTTATAGATAATTGGGTTAGAGAAGCACTTGTAATACAAAAAGCTGAATCAAATTTAGCCGATGAACAAAAAAATGTAGAAAAGCAATTAAACGATTATCGAAAGTCGTTGATAACCTACATTTATGAAAAAGAGCTTGTAAAACAAAAGTTAGATACAACAATTACAGAAGCTGAAATTGAAGAGTATTACAATAATAATAAACCTGAATTTGAGTTAAAAGATAATATCATTAAGGTGATTTATGTTAAGTTAAATAAGAAAGCACCTAGCATTGATAAATTAAAAAAGTGGTATAAGTCAGATAATTTAAAAGATAAAGAGCAACTTGCTAGTTATTGCCATCAATTTGCTGATAATTTTTATTTGGATGATTCCTCTTGGTTGTTGTTTGATGATTTATTAAAAGAGATTCCAATTCAAACCTATAACAAAGAACTGTTTTTGCAAAACAATAGATTTGTAGAGGTAAGTGATTCTTTAAATCATTATTTTTTGAATATTAAAGATTTTAAGATTCGTAATAGTATTTCTCCATTATCATTTGAGAAGGAAAATATCAAAAATATAATATTAAACAAACGTAAACTGTTGTTGATTAATAGCATGAAGCAAGATGTTTATAACGATGCCTTAAATAATAATAAAATTGAAATTTATATAAATGATAAATCAAATAAATAGAGTCGTAGTAATTGTAATTGGATTGTGGTTAATTGCTTCATCATCAATTGCTCAAGAGAAAGTAATTGATAGAGTAGTTGCTGTTATTGGTGGAAATATTCTTTTACAATCTGAATTAGAAGCTCAATTTCAACAATATCAGGCACAGCCAGATGCCGTAGTAAATGAAAACACTAAATGCAAGTTATTAGAGGAACTACTGTATCAAAAACTATTATTGGCTCAGGCGCAAAAGGATAGTTTGGATGTTACTGAAACACAGATAGAGCAAGAGATGGACAGACGTTTACGTTATTATATTCAACAATTTGGTTCGGAAGAACGTTTTGTTGAATTTTATGGTAAATCAGTTGATGATTTTAAAACAGATTTAAGGGATAACGTTAAAAACTTGTTATTATCGCAGCAAATGCAAAGTAAAATTGTTGGAAGTATTACTGTTACGCCTAACGAAGTAAAACAATATTTTGAATCAATTCCTTCCGATTCTCTGCCATTCATTGATGCGGAAGTTGAAATAGGACAAATTGTTCGAAAACCAGTTATTTCTGTTGAGGCAAAAAAAGCAGCGAAAGAAAAAATCGAAGGTATTCGCGAACGAATTGTTAGTGGAAAAACCACTTTTGCTGCCATGGCTGGCTTGTATTCAGAAGATCCTGGTTCATCTAGTAAAGGTGGATTGTATGAGAAAATTCAACGTGGACAATTTGTTCCGGAATGGGATGCAATGGCCTTTACCATTAAGCCAAATGAAATTAGCCCAGTTTTTGAAACCGTTTACGGGTATTTTATTATACAATTGATAGAACGTAGAGGAGAAGAAGTTGATGCGCGTAGTTTATTGATAGCTCCTAAAGTAGATGCAAGTGATATGCTAATTGCAAAACAATATTTGGATACTGTGCATATGAGATTGGTTGCAGATACCGTTATTTTTGCTGATGCAGCAGCTCGCTATTCCAATGATGATGAAACAAAATACAATGGAGGATTAATTCTGAATCCATATACTGGATCTACTAAATTTCCTATGGATGAACTTGGACAAATAGATCAAAATTTAGCTTTTGCAATTCAAAATTTAAAAGTTGGACAATTTACTAAACCTATGCCATTTGCAACTAAGGATGGTAAACAGGCATATCGAATTTTGTATTTAAAAAATCAGTCGGAGCCTCACAAGGCAAATCTAAAAGACGATTATCAAGAAATTCA
>JBIIOB010000265.1:0-3910 GCA_044337125.1 Bacteroidia bacterium | reverse complement strand
ATCTTTTCAAAATTCTCTTGAATGATGTGTGAACCCATGTTCGATGTCATGATGATGATGGTGTTTTTGAAATTCACCACACGGCCTTTGTTGTCGGTTAATCGACCATCATCCAATACTTGTAATAAAATGTTAAATACATCTGGATGTGCTTTTTCAATTTCATCCAACAATACCACACTGTATGGTTTTCTACGAACCGCTTCGGTTAATTGTCCGCCTTCCTCGTAACCAACGTATCCCGGAGGCGCTCCCACCAATCTGCTCACCGCATGACGTTCTTGGTATTCACTCATATCAATACGTGTCATGCTATTTTCATTGTTGAATAAAAACTCTGCCAAGGCTTTTGCTAGCTCTGTTTTACCAACACCTGTTGTTCCCAAGAAAATGAAGGAGCCAATTGGTCGTTTGGTATCTTGCAATCCTGCGCGACTTCTTCTTACGGCATCACTGATGGCTTCAATGGCTTCCTCTTGTCCAACCACACGCTTGTGCAATTCATCTTCCAAATGCAATAATTTTTCGCGTTCGCTTTGCAACATACGTGCAACAGGAATCCCTGTCCACACAGCAATTACTTCCGCAATATCTTCACTTCCAACTTCCTCTTTAATCATTTGTGAACCGTCTTGTTGCATTTCGGCTAACTTGCTTTCAAATGATTTTAATTGCTTTTCAGCCTCTTGGATTTTGCCATAACGTATTTCTGCTACTTTTCCATAGTCGCCATTACGCTCTGCTTGTTCCGCTTCAAACTTAAAGTTTTCAATTTGTTCCTTTACTTTTTGAATGCCTTCAACAACTTCTTTTTCACTTTGCCACTTAGCAGTCAAATCGCTTCGTTTATCCGATAGTTCAGCAATTTCTTTGTTTAGACTTTCTAATTTTTTTAAATCATTTTCACGTTTGATTGCTTCACGTTCAATTTCTAGCTGACGAATTTTACGTTCTACTTCATCCAATTCAATGGGTTTAGAATTGATTTGCATACGCAATTTCGATGCAGCTTCATCCATTAAGTCGATTGCTTTATCTGGTAAAAAACGATCGTTGATATAGCGTTGTGATAATTCAACTGCAGCAATGATAGCCTCATCTTTGATACGAACTTTATGATGTGTTTCGTATTTTTCTTTGATACCGCGTAAGATAGAAATTGCATCTTCAGCTGTAGGTTCATCCACCATTACTTTCTGGAAACGTCTTTCTAATGCTTTATCCTTTTCAAAATATTTTTGAAACTCGTTTAAGGTGGTTGCTCCAATAGTACGTAACTCACCTCGAGCCAATGCAGGTTTTAAAATGTTAGCAGCATCCATTGCACCTTCGCCACCGCCAGCACCAACAAGGGTATGTATCTCGTCAATGAATAAAATGATTTCACCTTCGGCAGAGATCACTTCTTTTACAACCGATTTTAAACGTTCTTCAAACTCACCTTTGTATTTGGCACCAGCAATTAAGGCACCCATGTCTAAAGAGTAAATTTGTTTGGTTTTTAAGTTTTCAGGAACATCACCATTGATGATACGGTGTGCTAAGCCTTCAGCAATAGCTGTTTTACCAACACCTGGTTCACCAACCAAAATGGGATTGTTTTTAGTTCTACGTGATAAAATTTGCAGTACTCTGCGTATCTCTTCATCGCGACCAATTACAGGATCTAACTTTCCTTTTTTAGCTTGGTCGTTTAAGTTGATAGCGTATTTATTCAATGAATTGTAGGTTTCTTCGGCACTCTGACTAGTAACTTTCGCACCTTTTCTCAATTCAGTGATGGCAGCTTTTAAATCCTTTTCGGTTACACCATTGTCTTTCATTAATTGGGAAATGGTGTCCTTGGTAGTTAAAATTGCTAATAGTAAATGTTCGATGGAAACATACTCATCACCAAATTCTTTTAAATAGGTGCTAGCTTTTGTAACCGCTTGGTTGGCATTGTTGGATAAATAAGGTTGTCCGCCCGATACTTTTGGATAACCTTCAATAATTTTATCCAATGCTTTGGTAAACATTTGAGTATTTACATTTAGCTTTTTTAAGATGAAAGGTGTTACATTTTCATCTACTTCTAAAATACCTTTTAAGAGGTGACCATTTTCAATGGCTTGTTGTCCATTATCGGTTGCAAGTTGAACGGCTTGTTGCACAGCCTCTTGCGATTTGATAGTGAAATTGTTTAAGTTCATATGGTTGATTTTATAGTCGTTACTTTTTCTTGTCTGCTTGCCGAAAACGTTTTATCCTTTTCATCGATATAGTTGTATATCAGAAGCAGTTTATTGTATAGTATTTTGGTGTTGATTTCCTCTTCGGATTTTTCGATAATTTGTGTAGTTGCGAAAAGTAAATCAGCCAAAATGTTTAGTTTACCTGTGTTTAATTTTTTTTGTTCTGTTAAGTAGTTAATGATGTTTGCTGAATCGATTTCATTGAACTCATTCAGACTAATGTCAAATTCGGTTTTGCAAAATTCATTGGCTTGCGCCATTCCGTTTTCAATCGTTCCTTCCGATTTTGATTTCATCAACTCAGAAACCAATTTGGCCAATGCGATGGCCAATTGCTCTAACTGTTTTTCTATGTAATCTTTTCGAATCATTTGTCGCGTCTTATTGTCAAATCATGTTCCAATGATTGATTCAACCATTTTATTGCCTATTTGTCTGATTCGCTTGATTTCAAGTGACTTAATGGCTTTTAATGTGAGTTTGTTCTGACGATATTGCAGTTTTAACTATTTATTAATATATTGCAGAGTATTTAAACCTGGATACAATTTCTGCTTATGAAATGTAAAAAGTTACTCTCCTTACTTTTTTTGTTCTGCACTGTTGTTTCTGCTGCACAAATACAACAAAAAGTGGATAGTCTTAATTCACTACTTAGTAAAAAGCCACACGACACTATTCAGGTAAATTGTTTGCTTTCATTAGCCACTGAATTTAAAAACAATGAACCCTTAAAAGCCGAAAAGTATGCATCAAGGGCTTTATCACTTTCTCAGGATATTCAATTTAAAAAGGGACAAGCCAATTCGTATCACTTGTTAGGAATGATCAATTCCTATTTGTCGAATAATGATAAGGCATTGGAATTTTATATGTTTTCCTTGAAATTGAATCAGGAACGTTCTGATAAACGTGCCATGTCAACTTCCTATAATAACATTGGTTTGATCTATTTTAATCAAGGTAATTATGAAAAGGCTTTAAAATATTACTTAATTTCTCTTCAAATGGATGAGGAGCTGAATGATCAAAAGGGAATGGCTAGTTCCTATAACAATGTTGGTTTGATCTATTGGGCTCAAAACAATTTAGACAAAGCACAAGAGTATTTTCAAAAAGCAGTTGTCATTTATTCCCAATTAAATGATAAAAAAGGTTTGGGGGGCGCTTACAGCAACATTGGTGGAGTTGCCTATTATAAAGGGAAACCCGATGTGGCAATTTTGTATTTTCAAAAATCGTTCGATTATTACAAAGAAATAAACTATAAAACTGGATGTGCTACTGCTCTAACAAATATTTCTGAAATTTTAACTGAACAAAAAAAATACGATGAAGCTTTAAAATACGCATTGGAGTCAATCGAGATACATAAAGAGCTTGGTAGTAAATCGGATATGACCTATGGTTTACTAGCCGTTGCGAAAAACTATTCAGATCAAAAACAATATGCTAAATCATTGGATAAGCTAAAAGAAGTTATTCAGTTAGCAAAAGAAGTGAATGCACTCAAACAATTGAGTCAGGCTTATCTTATGAGTGCGCAGTCGTATAGTCAATTAAATGACTACAAACAGGCTTATGGTTTTTATCAGGATTATTCTGCTATAAAAGATTCGATGTTTACGAAGGAGAGTAGTGCGCAAATTGCTGAGATGAATACAAAGTATGATACT
>JBIIOB010000023.1:0-11234 GCA_044337125.1 Bacteroidia bacterium | reverse complement strand
GCAGAGCACAAAGTGTTCGGAGAAAATAAAGTACAAGAACTTTGTGATAAATACGAAGCTTTACCAAAAGATATTGACTGGCATTTAATTGGACACCTACAGTCCAATAAAGTAAAATACATTGCTCCCTTCGTTTCCTTAATTCATTCAGTCGATAGCATCAAATTACTTCAGGAAATAAACAAACAAGCAGCTAAAAACAACAGGACCATTAACTGTTTGCTGCAAATTTACATTGCGAATGAAGATACAAAATTTGGTTTGTCATTTTCAGAAGCCCAACAATTAATCGACTCCAGTGAGTTCAAACAACTCAATAACATAAAGATTGTGGGATTAATGGGAATGGCAACAAATACTGATGATACGACACAAATTCGTAAGGAATTTAAATCACTAAAAACATTTTTTGATTCTTTAAAAAATCATTCAACTGCTAATTTTGAACTTTCCATTTTGAGTATGGGAATGAGCTCTGATTATCAAATGGCCATTGAAGAAGGTTCTACAATGGTTCGTGTGGGCAGTTCTATTTTCGGTAAGCGTATTTATTTATAAGGCGGACCAGCAATCCACCCCACAATCGACATGCGATTCCCTTTTGTTACCGGTAACACACGGTGCAATGCAAAGGATGGAAAAATAATTGCTGTTCCTTTTTCTTTTGGAGCGGTAATAATATTCTGATTAATCATAAACTGCAATTCGCCCCCTTCATACTCCTCTTCATCCGACAATTGAACACTAATGCTCAATTTGCGGTTAGAGATATCACCAGCACCAAAATCCATGTGCCATTCAAAAAAATCATTGTTACTATAATTTGCTAATTGTAATTCGGTTTGAAAACCCAATACATCAAACTTATAACGGTTGGTATTTGCTTGAATAGAAGCTTGTGCCAATCGATCATAAATCCAATCGTTTGCGCCCGGCTTTATAAACATGATTTTTGATTTGCGCAGCTCATCGCGCGACAATTCTGTTCCAGCCATGTTTACCGCTGCTTCTTGAAAATGCTCATCATTCCACAAACTACGAATAGCAGCTACTTCATCGGTACTAAACAAGCCTTTGTACCAAACATAATCTGCAAATTCATAATTGTATTCACGATGACGTTTAATAGGTGGCAATGCTCTAAATGGTTTTATGACAGGCATAGTGTTCTTATTTGTGTTAAATGTATTGTTTTTTCATAAAAAAAGGAACTCAATGAGTTCCTTTTTTATGTTTTATTTTTATTAAGAATTATACGCGTCCAACTTCTTTTAAATGCACAACATGTGATTTAATTGCTGCCATTACAGTAGGGAATTCGATATAGTTAATTCCAAACTGAGCACACGTTTCTTTTACAAACTGATTAATTTTTGGATAATGAACATGGCTAATACGTGGGAACAAATGATGTTCTACTTGAAAGTTCAATCCACCTGTAAACCAAGATACAATTTTGCTTTTTGTTGCAAAATCAGCTGTAGTTTGAATTTGATGAACAGCCCACTCAGCTTCTACTTTGTGATTATCAGAGTTTGGAACTTCGAAAGCGGCTTCTTGAACAACATGTGCTAATTGAAACACCACTGCGATTACAAAACCACAAACCAATGAAGCTACTAAATAACCTATAATTGTTTCAACAACTCCAACTTGGAAGATTGGCAACACAATGAATGCGGCAATGTATCCAATTTTTGTAATCCAAAATATGATATGCTCTTTCAAATCCATTTTACGGAAAGGTAAATCACCGATTTTACCTGTAAAGTATTTTTGAAAATCCTGAACAAAAATCCATAATAAATAAGTTAAACCATATAAGCCAACCCAATAAATGTGCTGAAAACGGTGGTACCAAAATTTCTTTTGATCGGCATGAACACGAATAAATGGTTTGATATCAATATCATCATCCATTCCTTCAATATTTGTAAATGAATGGTGGTTTACATTGTGTTTGTATTTCCATAAGTAAACACTTCCACCCATTGCATTCAAAGAGTAACCCATTAAATCGTTCACCCATGATTTTGTAGAAAAACTACCGTGCGCACCATCGTGCATGGTATTAAAACCAATAGCGGCAAAATTTAATCCCAACAAAGCACATAACAATAAGGAAGCCCAAACTGGAGGAGTAAAAAACACCAAAACAACATACATTCCAATTGCTGAAATTGAAAGTAAAATTGTTTTAAAGTATAGTTTAAAATTACCTGTTTCTTTTATATCGTTGGATTTGAAGTATGTGTCTACCTTTTCTTTCAGTGCATTAAAAAACACACTGTTTTTATTATTAAAACTAACTCTTTGCATAATACACTAATTAATTGATTATGGTACAAAGGTAACTATTATTATAGCTAATTGTTTGTTAAATTTTTACCAGAAAGGTGTTAAAAACTATTTACTTTTAGCTTTCAACGACCATGTAAAAATGAATTCAGCAACGGTTTCGCCTGATTCATCAACGCCTATCGCCTTTAGGTCGGTTGTTATTCCCTCACCAGTAGTTTTGGTTTGAGTAATGAGCTGAGCAATATGATTTCCATCATTACAAGTGAATGTAATTTTCCCAATGGCTTTTTTGGTATAAACAGCCGAATTTTTCACAATCAACATGGAGATGGCTGGTTGTGATTCATAAGTATGATTCATCACCAGCAAACCTGTACTCATTTCTGCTGCCATGGATTGGCAAGCAAAATACATGGAGCGAAAAGGATTTTGAGTCAACCATTTATACTTTATGGTAACAACTGCTGCTGAATCGTTTAATGATTTAGCTCTAACACCTGCAATAAATGCCATTGGCAATTTGCTCAGAAGAAATGTCCTGAATAAAAATCCATTATTCACAAGTTTTTGAAATTTTGCGGAGCCCATTTTTAGATTGGAAAAGTTAAACCGGCAATTCGAGTAGCTTCTGCAAAAGCCTGTTCATCAATACCTGTAGCGATTTTATTTTTATTTAGATACATCAATACATTCTCAGTTGGCATATTACCTGTTAACTTATCGGTTGCCATTGGGCAGCCACCATATCCTTTAATAGCACTATCAAATCTACGGCAACCACTTGAATAGGCTGCATGCACTTTTTCTTCCCAAGTATCAGGTGTTGTATGCAAATGTGCACCAATTTCTACTCCCGGAAATTCCGGAATTAATTTAGAGAACAAACTAGAGATATTTTCAGGATTCGAAACACCAATTGTATCGCTTAATGCAATAATCTTAATACCCATCTTTGCTAATCGCTTTGTCCAAGCAATCGCCACATCCCCACTCCACTCATCGCCATAAGGATTACCAAAAGCCATGGATACATAAACTACCAATTCCTTCTTATTGCGAATACACAAATCTTGAATTTCTTCAACACGAGTTAACGACTCAGCAATGGAAGAATTAGCGTTGCGTTGCTGAAATGTTTCGGATATTGAGAAAGGGAAACCTAGGTAGGTAATTTCTTCGAACTCAACAGCATCTTGTGCGCCACGAGTATTGGCTATAATCGCCAACAACTTTGATTTCGTAGTCGATAAATCCAATTGATCTAACAACTGAGCTGTATCACGCATTTGAGGAATTGCTTTAGGAGAAACGAAACTACCAAAGTCGACCGTATCAAAACCACATTTCAAAATGGAATTGATGTAAGCCGCTTTTTTTTCTGTTTCTATAAAATCGTGAATGCCTTGCATAGCATCACGTGGACATTCAATTAGTTTCATAAAGTTTGTTTCAAAATTTCTTTATTAATTCTTTTAACTATTCCTGGTCCTTCATAAATAAAACCAGTATAAATTTGCACTAAACTAGCACCCGCATTTAATTTCTCAATCGCATCAGCACCTGTATGAATGCCACCAACTGCAATGATTGGAAATGATTTGTTTGACTTGTCACTCAAATATTTAACAACTTCAGTAGAACGTTTAGTCAATGGTTTACCACTCAAACCACCTGCTCCTATTTCAGTAATTCGATTGGCATCGGTTTTTAATCCTTCTCTCGAAATGGTTGTGTTGGTGGCAATAACACCATCAATTTTTGTTTCAGCAACAATTCCAATTATATCATCCAACTGTTCGTTCGTTAAATCGGGAGCTATTTTTAATAAAATGGGTTTCGGAGTTTTCTTTTGATTATTCAATTCTTTTACACGCTTCAATAAATGCGTCAAAGGCTCTTTATCTTGCAATGCTCTAAGGTTTGGTGTATTGGGCGAACTTACATTTACTACAAAATAATCAACATAATCGAACAAGGCCTCAAAACATTTTTCATAATCAGAAACGGCATCTTCATTGGCTGTTATTTTGTTTTTACCAATGTTACCACCAATAATCACATTCGATTTTCTATTTTTTAATCGAACAACGGCTACATCTACACCACCATTGTTAAATCCCATTCGATTAATCAATGCTTCATCTTCTGGTAAACGAAACATTCGAGGTTTCTCATTCCCAGGTTGTGCTTTGGGAGTTAATGTTCCTATTTCAATAAAGCCAAAACCATAATAGCCTAATTCATCGTAAAGCTTCGCATCCTTATCAAAACCTGCAGCTAAACCAACAGGATTAGGGAATGTTAAACCAAACAGTTTGCGTTCTAATCGCTTGTCGTTTACAACGTAAACCGATTTAATAATAGCTGAAACGCCAGGAATAGCGCAAAAAAACTTGATTGTCTTGAATACAATGTGATGAATTGTTTCGGGTTGAAACAAAAAGAATATTGGTTTTATAAATACCTTATACATACGTCAATTATTACGATTCAAAGTTACAGATAAACTCTGCAGAATGAAAATAAAAAATCCCCAATGAAGGGGATTTTAAAAATATTATTTCGGAGGTGCTGGCGGAGCATTACACCCTTCAGCCAATTGCTTTGCATCTTCCAAGCCTAATGCTGCTGCTTTTTTAAAGTCTTTGCAAGCAGTATTGTCTTTGGAATCCTGACTGATCAATCCTCTTTTATAATAAGCCATTCCATCTTCTGGCTTAATACGAATACATTCCGAATAATCATAAATTGCGGAACGGAACTTTTGCATCCCTTCGCAAGCATAGGCTCTATTCATATACGAATCGTAATTATTGGGCTCTAAACGAATTACACAGCTAAAATCATTGAATGCTAACACAAAATTTTCAGAAGCATTGTAAGCCAATCCCCTCAAATACAATACTTGAACAGTGTCTTGTTTGATTTTCAATGCTTTATCATAATCAGAGATCGCTTTTGCATACTTTTTTAATTGAACATTACATTTCCCTCTCTTTAAAAAAGCATCAAATGAATCTTTGTTCAATTGAACAGCAGAAGTGTAGTCCGCCAAAGCGCCTGTATAATCTTTTGAATCAAATTTGCTATCACCAGCGGTTATAAATGCTTTCGCAATATCAGCACAAGCATTTTTATCAAACAATTCTTTCGCTTTTGCACTTCCTGCAGTACCCGCTTTTTTTAAATCCAAACAACCTTTATCCTTTATTCCTTTTGAAATACTTAAAATACCACGTTGACATAATGCATCAGCATATTTAGAATCAATTGAAATCGCTTTTTCATAGTCAGCTAAGGCTTCTTCGTTTTTCCCCAAACCTTCAAAAGCCTGACCTCTACCATAATAAGGAATTGCTAAATCATGATTATATACAAATCCATCAGGCATATCCGAAGTCGATTTTTGAAACTCATTCATTGTTGCATATTTCTTCATTTTGTCCAAATACGCTGCTACTACAGGCTCATTAACCTTTATGGCATTTGAAAAATCTTGCTCCGCACCTGCAAAATTGCTTGCTGCAAGCTTCGCATTGCCGTTTTTTATTAAATCCGGCAAACTTTGAGCATAATTCAAAACAGAATTGCTTATTAATAAAACAAGAAGTAATACTCTTTTCATAATTTCACGTTTAAAATCTATAAACAAATGTAAGCAATAATTTATCCTAAAAACAGGGTATTTAGATATTAACAATTCGTAAAATATCATACTGTATTCCTCCTTTTTTCTGGAAACATTGATTTTAAGTGGTTTACAGGAATATGAGCTCTATCGGTAAAAAATAGTTCTTTGTCGAAAAAAAAATGTAATTTAGTTGAAACTTTTAGGAAACATTATCGTATAGTCATTGGTTCTAAGAAAATAAGTTCAATTATATATACCTTTTATGAGACAGCTAAAAATATCGAAACAGGTTACTAACAGAGAAACAGCATCATTAGATAAGTATTTACAGGAAATTGGCAAGGTTGATTTAATTACTGCAGATGAAGAAGTTGAATTAGCTCGTAAGATTCGCGCTGGCGATCAATTAGCGCTTGAAAAATTAACAAAAGCAAACTTACGTTTCGTTGTTTCCGTTTCGAAACAATATCAAAATCAAGGATTAAGTTTACCCGATTTAATTAATGAAGGGAATTTAGGGCTTATTAAAGCCGCTCAACGTTTTGATGAAACACGTGGATTTAAATTTATCTCTTATGCCGTTTGGTGGATTCGTCAGTCCATTTTGCAAGCATTGGCTGAGCAATCGCGTATTGTGCGTTTACCATTGAATAAAATTGGTTCCATCAACAAAATCAATAAAACATTCTCCAAATTAGAACAAGAGTTTGAACGTGAGCCTAGTGCTGACGAAATCGCTCAAATGTTGGATATTTCGGAGTCGGATGTGAAGGAATCTATGAAAAATACAGGTCGACATGTATCCATGGACGCTCCCTTGGCTTCTGGTGATGACAATGCCGGTAGCATGTACGATGTAATGGAAAGTGATGATAGTCCAAGTCCAGAAAATGGATTGTTACACGAATCATTACGTAGAGAAATTGAAAGAGCATTGCACACCCTTACTTCACGTGAAGCTGATGTAGTTCGTTTATACTTTGGATTAGGTGGTGAACATGCAATGACACTGGAAGAAATTGGTGAAAAATTCGACTTAACACGCGAACGCGTTCGTCAGATTAAAGAGAAAGCTATTCGTAGATTAAAACATACCTCTAGAAGCAAAATTTTAAAAACCTACTTAGGTTAATTTGATTGTTTGTGAATAAAATTTTAAGCGTGGGAAAACAAGATTTTCCCACGCTTTTTTTGTACCTTCGTGACCATAAATTTTAACCACATTTCGCTATGAGCCACTTAATTGCACCTTCAATTTTATCAGCCGATTTTGCTAATATTCAAAGCGATGTTGAAATGATTAACAAAAGCAATGCCGACTGGTTTCATGTAGACATCATGGATGGAATGTTTGTTCCAAATATTTCCTTTGGATTTCCTGTTGTAAAAGCTATAAAAAAACATGCAACAAAGCCCTTGGATGTTCATTTAATGATTATGGATCCAGATAGATACTTGCAAGCGTTTAAGGATGTAGGGGCTGATGTATTAACTGTTCATATCGAAGCTTGCACCCATTTACACCGTACCATCCAAGGTATTAAGGCCTTAGGCATGAAAGCTGGTGTTGCTATTAATCCACATACTTCAGTAAATCTATTGATGGATGTTATTGCTGATATCGATTTAGTATGTGTAATGAGTGTAAATCCAGGGTTTGGCGGACAAAAATTTATTGAGAATACCTATTACAAAATTCGTGATTTAAGAGAAATGATTCGTACCAAAAAATCGAATGCACTAATCGAAATAGATGGTGGAGTAGATTTAAATAACTATACCAAATTGTTAGATGCTGGCGCAAATGTATTGGTTGCTGGCAACACCGTTTTCTCATCTTCCAATCCAACACAAACAATTGCTGATTTAAAAAAGATTTAAGCGTTAAACAAAAACAAGGTTAACGTGTTTCTAGTAGGATGAAAAAACAAAAAGCGATTGTCATAGGTGGTGGATTTGCAGGTTTATCTGCTGCAAGTTATTTAGCAAAAAACGGCTATCAAGTTTCTTTATTCGAAAAAAATAAAGAGATTGGTGGAAGAGCAAGAAAGCTTGAAATTGATGGATTTACTTTTGATATGGGTCCCAGCTGGTATTGGATGCCCGATGTATTCGAAAATTATTTCAACGATTTTAATTCTACCGTTAAACAACAATACGATTTAGTTCGCTTAGATCCTTCCTATGCTGTTTTTTATGGCAAAGATGATGTGTTTCGCATTCCAGCAAACCTAAATGAATTCTACCAATTATTTGAAAAACATGAACCAGGTAGCAGTGCTAAACTAAAAAAGTTTTTAGCGGATGCTGAATACAAGTACAACGTAAGCATGAACGATTTTGTTCAGAAACCGAGTCTTTCGATACTTGAGTTCATGGATTTCAGAATCCTGAATGCAGCAATGCGAATGGACTTATTCAAATCCATCAGTAAATACATTAAAGCAAATTTCAAAAACACAAAACTTGTTCAATTACTTGAATTTCCTGTTTTGTTTTTAGGTGCAAAACCAAACGAAACACCCGCATTGTATAGTATGATGAATTATGCGGACATTGTTCTAGGAACATGGTATCCAATGGGTGGAATGGTGAAAATTGTGGATGCCATGGTTAATGTTGCAACAAAACAAGGTGTTGAAATAAAAACAGACCAAGCTATTGAAAAAATCCTAGTCAGCAATAATAATGCTACAGGCGTCATTTCAAACGGTGTAAAATATATGGCTGATGTGGTAGTCGGTGCGGCAGATTATCATCACATCGAACAAAATTTATTAGAAGAAAAATACCGTAATTATTCCGAAAGTTACTGGAAATCAAGAAAAATGGCACCATCATGCCTGATGTATTACATTGGCTTGGACAAACAAATTGATGGATTAGAACATCATAATTTATTTTTTGATGCTCCTTTTGACCAACATGCCGAAGAAATATATGACCGTCCGCAATGGCCTAGCAATCCTCTCTTCTACTCTACTTGTGCTTCAAAAACTGACTCTTCGGTTGCACCAGCTGGAAAAGAAAATTTAGTATTACTAATTCCAATCGCAGTAGATATTGAAGATACCGAGGCTATTCGAGAAAAATATTTTGATATCATGATGAACCGATTAGAACATTTGACTGGACAATCAATCAAAAAACATGTTATCGTTAAAAAGAGTTTTGCAATTGCTGATTTCAAAAAAGATTATAACTCATTTGGTGGAAATGCCTACGGTTTGGCAAATACATTAAAGCAAACTGCGATATTTAAGCCTTCACTTAAAAATAAGAAAATAAATAACTTATTTTATGCAGGACAGTTAACTGTGCCTGGTCCAGGCGTTCCTCCATCCATTATTTCTGGTAAAATAGTGGCCAAACAAATTATGAAACAATTCCCAAATAAGTAATCAGAATGAAAGACCTCTATAGCGATGTAAGTTATAAATGCAGCAAGCTGGTTACGAATAACTACAGCACATCTTTTTCATTGGGTGTTAGTTTGTTACATCGTGATTTTATCATGCCTATTCATGCCATTTATGGCTTTGTCCGACTGGCTGATGAAATTGTTGATACATTTCATGGTCACAATAAAAAAGAATTGCTGGATCGATTCATTGCAGATACTCATACCGCTATCAAAGAAAAAATAAGTTTAAATCCTATTTTACATAGCTTTCAGGATACAGTCAATACATACAAAATAGAAATTGAGTTAATCGATACTTTTTTGGCAAGTATGAAAATGGATTTGGATAAAACCAATTATAACCAAGATGGTTATGAAAAATACATTCTAGGTTCTGCTGAAGTGGTAGGTTTAATGTGCCTTCGAATATTTGTGGAAGGCGATGAGCAACAATACCAAGCATTAAAGCCTGATGCAATGAAATTGGGTTCTGCATTTCAAAAAATAAATTTCCTTCGCGATTTAAAAGCAGATGTTCAAACATTAGGTCGCTCCTATTTTCCAGGATTTGATGTTTCAAATTTTAATGAACAAACAAAAAAAGAAATAGAAGCTGATATTCAAAAAGATTTTGATGCTGGTTTAAGAGGCATTAAAAAACTTCCTAAAAAAGCTCGCCTAGGTGTTTATCTAGCATACATATACTATATTTCATTGTTTAAAAAAATAGAACGTACTGCACCTGAAAAGGTGATTAGCACACGTATACGAATTTCTGATTCTAAAAAATACATGCTTTTTTTAGGAGCCTATTTCAAACATAGTTTCAACACAATCTGATGCGTTTATTATTATTCATATTTTCTATTTTTATTTACTGCTCCACTCTAGCGGCTCAAACAGTAACTATTGATGGTATTCGAAAGGAATATGAAAAAGTGCGGACAGACAGCAGCTCCTGTGCTAAATTGTATAAAAAAGTCAAACAATTAGAAACCACTGATAATTTATCACTTGGTTACAAGGGCGCCATTATAGCCTCAATGGCTAACTATTCCAAAAACAAACAAGAAAAAATTAACCTATTTAAAGAAGGAAAGCAACTTTTGGAAAAAGCGGTTGCCAAGGACAGTACTAATGTTGAATTGCGTTTTTTAAGAATGACCATTCAAACCAATTGCCCAAAAGCACTGGGGTATCACAAACAAATAGCATCCGACAAAACTTACATTTTAGCTAATTTTGATTCCATTAAAAATACCAGTACCAGAAATAATATCAAAGCATTTTTGCTGGCATCTGCCTATCTTACTGATACAGAAAAGAAAAAACTAAAGGCTACAACATAGGCATGACAGCTATTCTGAAAAGCAAAAAAATCCTGTATTCAGCAATTTTTCTGTTGATCATTCATACTGTTGGTATTGTTGGACTCAATTCTTCCTTCAAAGATCTTTTTCTTTTACTTACACCGCTTAATTTATTAATCAGTGTAGCTACAATTTATTTAAACCAAAACGAACTTAATTCCCCGCTATTCATTGCAAGTTGTATTATCTACCTATTGGGATTTACGGTGGAACTTGTGGGAGTAAAAACTGGTTTATTGTTTGGCGAATATAATTATGGAAACACATTAGGTTTTAAACTCTTTGATATTCCATTGATAATTGGTTTAAACTGGCTAATGCTTATTTTCTCTGTTGGTTGTATTCTTGATTCATTTCACCCATCCTCCATCCTGAAGTCAATCATTGGGGCATTTATGCTTGTATTCCTTGATTTTATAATTGAACCAATCGCCATAAAATTCGATTTTTGGAATTGGGAAAATGGAATAATTCCTATCCAAAATTATGTTGTGTGGTTCTTATTTTCAATGCTTTTTTTATTGATTTT
>JBIIOB010000264.1:0-3936 GCA_044337125.1 Bacteroidia bacterium | reverse complement strand
AGGTGTTGGACAAGGATATGCGGTGATTATTGAAAAGTGTTAATCATTCACCGCGGAGACGCAGAGACGCGGTGAAATAAAAAAAGCGCCTTCGCGCCTTTGCGGTAAAAAAATGGCAAACATATTCGAATTCAACGGCTACAAGCCAGTCATTCACGAAAGTGCATTCATTCACCCAAATGCTACTGTTACTGGAAATGTAATCATCGGAAAAGATGTATACATTGGTCCAGGAGCTGCTATTCGTGGCGACTGGGGACAAATCATAATTGAAGATGGCTGCAATGTTCAGGAAAATTGCACTATACACATGTTCCCAGGTACAAATGTTTTATTAAAAGAAGCAGCACACATCGGACATGGAGCAATTATTCATGGTGGTACCATTGGTAAAAATGTTTTGGTAGGAATGAATGCTGTGGTGATGGATGATGTGGTAATTGGCGATAATTGTATTATTGGTGCATTGTGTTTTGTTCCTGCAAATACAATTATTCCAGAACGAAAAGTTGTAGTTGGCAATCCTGCAAAAATTGTGAAAGATGTAAGTGATGAAATGATTAGCTGGAAAACGCAAGGAACAAAGTTATATCAACAATTACCTTCCGATTGCAAAGCAACATTAAAACCTTGTGAACCACTTCGCGAAATTGAACCCAACAGGCCCAAACAACAAGACATTTACAAAACCTGGAAAGAAACTAAAAACAAATAAGCGTATGAAAAAAATAATAACACTTATAATTTGTTTATTCATTTCATCATTTACTTTTTCACAAGAAAAAAATGAATTTGAAAAAAAATATGAAATGAAAACCTATTATATGGTTTTCTTAAAAAAAGGTCCGAACAGAAATCAAGATTCAACGACTACAGCCAAGCTTCAAGAACAACACATGGCGCATCTAACTAAAATGGCAGAAACCGGCAAAATGGATTTAGCTGGACCATTTACGGACAATGGTGAAATACGCGGAATATGCGTTTACAATGTGGCTACAAAAGAAGAGGCTGAAAAATTAGCGAATGAAGATCCGATAGTTAAAGCGGGTCGACTGATCGTTGAAATTCATCCTTGGTACGCAGCAAAAGATTCAAAATTAAAATAACAAACAAAATGAACTTACACCTCCACTTTATACAAGTAAATTCCGAATTCAGTCAAGGTTTTGCAGATGACTTACACGAAGGACAAGAATCGGAAGATAACATCAAACACCTGTGGGAAGATGAATTAAAAGTTTCAGAACCTATCAAAGAATTTAAAATCAAAAACAATACGAGCTATACATTAGCTGGTTACTTCCCTGATAATACAGAATTTAATTTCGAAATTAATGAGGTAACTGTTATTGATTGCGAAACAGATAAAGGAACAAAAATGCAATTTGCTGTTTCTAAAAAATTATTGAAGAAAACAGACAAAGTAGTGGATGACAAAAAAAACGAGACACACCTCTACTTCTACCTTCGTGACACACATGAAATAGAAAATCCAATGAACGGAGTGTATATCATTAAAACAGATTTCCCAAAAGCATTAAGAAAAAAATAATGGACAAATTAAACTTCTTACAAAACGAATTTCCTGTATTAGTTTCTAAATTAACCGCTGAAACTAAAGGTGCTTGGGGTGTCTTGAATGCACAACAAATGGTAGAGCACATGAGCGATTCCATTAGTTTTGCAACAGGAAAAAATAATCAACAACTAATTTCTCCAGTTGAAAAAGTAGATGTATTCAAAGCATTTGCCATGAGCGACAAAGAATTTAAACCAAATACTCCTAACTCATTGATGTCTGAAACACCAGCGCCTGCAAAACACTCGAACATGCAAGCATCTATTGAAGAATTAAAATCTACCATTCAAGCTTTTGTCTCCTATTTCGAAAACAATAAAGGTGCAACACTTACAAATCCTTTTTTCGGAGAATTAAATTTCGAAGAATGGACAAAATTGTTGCACAAACATGCGGTTCACCACTGCAAACAGTTTGGGCTAATTTAGCTGACCAAAATCATTTTTCTCGACTTTTAATTGCGCGACATTTGTCCTCTTAATTATTAATGCATACTGCAAATGCAAACAAATAAAGTAGAGCTAATGGCTCCTGCCGGATCATTTGAATCATTGATGGCGGCAATAAAAGGCGGAGCAAATTCCGTGTATTTTGGTATCGAACAGCTTAACATGCGTGCACGCTCGAGCAACAATTTCACAATTGATGACCTCGCTAAAATTGCACAAATATGTAAGGAGCACGGACTAAAAAGTTACCTCACACTCAACACCATCGTTTATGATCATGATATCAGTTTGATGAATACGATTGTTGATGCTGCGAAAAACAATGGTATTGATGCAGTGATTGCATCCGATCATGCCGTGTTCAATTACGCAAAAAAAACAGGAGTAAAAGTTCACATCTCCACACAATCCAATATATCAAACATTGATAGCATCGAGTTTTTTGCCGACTATGCCGATGTTATGGTAATGGCGCGTGAATTAAGTTTAAAACAAGTTGCTGCCATTACACGTGAAATAAAACGAAGAAACATTACTGGGCCATCAGGGGAATTAGTACGTGTCGAAATATTTGCGCACGGTGCTTTATGTATGGCCGTTTCAGGAAAATGTTATTTGAGTTTACATTCTAATTTTGCATCTGCCAACCGTGGAGCATGCATTCAAAACTGCAGAAAAAATTACATTGTAATTGATAAAGAAGATGGAGTGGAATTGGAAATCGATAATGAATACATCATGTCGGCAAAAGATTTATGTACCATCGATTTTATCGACAAAGTAATCGATGCAGGAGTAACTGTATTAAAAATTGAAGGTCGAGGTCGCAGCGCTGACTACGTGTACACAGTTATTAACTGTTACCGCGAAGCCATTGATGCGTATTACGATGGAACGTATGGTCCCGAAAAATTTGAAGGATGGAAAACACGTTTATCAACCGTATTCAATCGTGGTTTTTGGGAGGGTTATTACCTTGGAAGAACCATGGGCGAATGGAGCAATGAATATGGTTCTAAAGCAACCAAGAAAAAAATATACATTGGCAAAGGTTTGAAATATTATGAAAATGCAAATGTGGCCGAATTCAAATTGGAATCACATTCATTAACATTGGGTGATGAAATATTAATTACCGGACCAACAACTGGAATAGTTCAATCCTTCATCGAAGAAATTAGAGTTGAAAATCAATCGGCTGATAGAATCGAAAAAGGAACAGTATTTACAGTTAAGATCAATGAGAAAATTCGCCCTTCCGATAAGTTGTACAAACTAGTAGATGCCTAATGATTCGAATCACACAACAAAGAGCAAAGTGCATTGGATGCAATGCCTGCGTAGAAGCGGCACATCATCGCTGGCGTATTTCACGAAAGGATGGAAAATGCACCTTGGTGAGTGGAATCGAAAAAAAAGGATTCTTTTCGGTTTTGGTGGGGGACGATGAATGGGAAGACAATCAAATGGCTGCTAAACACTGCCCTGTAAACATCATAAAAGTTGAAAAAGTCAATTACACAACTAATTGATTTTCATATAAATAGAACGCAAAACCATTCTCCAACAAAAATATTTGGGCTATATTTCTTCAATCTAAAAAAATATTCTATATTTGCAGTCCTTTTTAGAAAAAGCATAAGAATAAAACATTATAAAACAAAGAGTTATGAGCAATTTAATGAAATTTGTGGAAGAGCAATTGATTCCAAAAGCGAATCACCCAAAGTTTAAAGCAGGAGATACTGTTACAGTACACTATAAAATTAAAGAAGGTGAAAAAGAGCGTGTTCAGCAATACCAAGGTGTTGTTATTCAACGCAAAAATGCAGGTCCTACAGAATCATTCACTGTTCGTAAAATGAGCAATGGGGTTGGTGTAGAGCGTGTATTCCCTATCAACTC
>JBIIOB010000263.1:0-3973 GCA_044337125.1 Bacteroidia bacterium | reverse complement strand
CTAAACTTTCAAAAGCAGAATAAAGTGAATTTTCATAAACATTATATGGATTATGATTGAATGAATATGCCAACACATAATGGCCATTTGGAACAACATTATTGATAAAGTTAGTGATGTAGGATCGTTGAGTTGAATCGCCATCTCTAAAATCAAATGAATTCATTTCATAGGTTCTGCAATGCGCATTTCCATAGATACCATTGTTACACGAAGAGCATGTTCCACTAGATGGAACTGGGCTTTTCCAATTATCACCAGACACAGGATCAAATACAACAAAATTGAATCCTGAATTTAGTTGCATACATGTCCAATAGGTTTTCTGGATACCATTTAACTTCCATTGAATATCTGTCCAGGTAAAGTAGGGGTATATACCATCAATACAATAAATATCTTTTACATCATTCACAAAATCAAATCTTCTAGATGCTCTATTGAATTTTACATATTGTGAATTATCATTTTTGAATTGAAAAAAATGCGCCTGTTCCCATCCTCTTTTTCCTGAAATATATTGAAATGAACTTTCTCTCCAAATATAACTTGCGGTTGGTGAAACCGAATCTGGACTTACTCTCCAATAATAGACTGTGCTATCAGAAAAGCTAAAAGGTAGTTTCCATGAAAGCACTCCACCAATAGAATTGATAATTGTGTCCTTCATAAAAGAACTGTTAAAGGTATCTGTAGTATCTACCTGAAAAATATAGTTACGAGCAGTAGCAAATAAATTGGCAGTGGTGGCTTTTATAGTAATTGTGTCAGTAGGTACAATTGCAAATTGATATGGAAAAACTGGAGCTATGGCACCGCCATCGATTTGAAATTCTAAATCAGTAGTCGTTTCATTATTCCCTTCATTCAATTCAACAACTTCACTATAGGCATCTAACTTCACTTTTATTTTATTGAGGCCAATAGTTGTTGCTGGGTTAATCCAAATTTTATAGGAGATAGTATCCTTAAAATGAGGCATGATATCTCGAATGAAATAGGAGACAGTATCTCCGTTTGGTAGAGTATGAACAATTTCAGTAAATACCGAATCGTTGCGAACTCTACCAATATTGGTACGAGTAATGTAAACCGTAAATGAATCTACTTGGGCCAACAAATTTACGCGGACATCCGCGTTTGTTACTTTATAATCAGGATACTTTTGAGCATTTAATTTAACTGCAGGATCGCCATGGTAGGTCATTTCATAACAAGTTGCCCTCACAAGTGGATCCACTAATGCAGTTGATTGAATAGAAGTAATTGCATTCTTTATTGAACTTCCAAGGCCATTTCCATAATTCAACAACGAAAACTGTCTGTAAAATTCAGTTGAAAATATATTAAGGGCATAGGGAACTCCCAACTTTATTGAACCTAAAAAACCAATTAATCCTTTATTTTGAATCAGGACATACTCTTCGGATGATGAAACACCCATTGCATGCAAATCGCCCGAATAACAAGCATTCGAAAGCATAAATGGGTAGCGACCTTGAATTGGATTGAAGGAAGTTATTTGATCGATGCTTTGATCGAAACTATTTGCTGATGCATGTCCAAAAAAGGTAAGTAATGAAACTCCATTATTAATTAAATCTTCTAATGTATCAGCTATATTAATTTGAATTGGTGCTGTACTTGTTTTCCAAAATTCCTTTATGATGGTGCCTCCATATAACGAATCTTGAAATGTTGATTTATATCCATCCAAATAGGATTTTAATTGTTGCTGTTCAGCAAAACTTCCACCACCGCCAAAATGAAGACCATATTTCATCCATTCATCTGCAGGACTACTTTCATAATCTTGCATTTTACTCAAATACACTGCAACATCTGTTGAAGTACGAGCTGCCAAACGTCCAGTAGGTATCATTGGAATTAACTGTGTTCCATTTAATCCTTCTGTCAATAAATTATCACTCGATGGATTACCAAAAGATGGAACCAAACAGGTGTTATATTCGGAAGCACTATTTCTACAATCTGATAAATGAATTGATTTTCCAATCAAAAATAAATTTTGAGGCGCTGTTGGATAAGTATCTACTAAAAGTTCAGCAAAACGTTTAATCGATAAAGGACTTTTTACAATCCCAAATGCAAATTGATCATACAATTCGTCAATATTAGCAACCAATACATGGTGCAAACCACCATTTACTGAGCTACGATATTGTTTATACAAATTTGCATCATTCATCAACTGGGGATGAGTTACAATTACAAAAGCTGAATCCACAGCTAATGCAGAATAGTCTGTAAAAAATGCTGTGGATGTAACAGGACTGATGGTGCTTATAGGAATGACATTACTTTCAGAGCTAATAAAACATTGTTTTTCTGATCCAGAATTTGGTACTAATAATTGATAATTCACTCCATTCTGAATTACATCAACTCGTTTATTATTTTTCAAATCATAGAAAACTACACCACCTGTTGCTGAAAAATTTTGAATGTTCAAATAGGATTTGGATTGAACTCCATTATCTGGTAAAAAAAGATGAAATGTAGATTTCCCTTCTAAATCAAAAGTATGAGGATACTTTATGGTTATGTAAGATACAACAGTTCGATTTGAAGTATAAGCAGGATTGGCAACACTTATATATTGCAAATCGGTAAAATTTGTTCCAAGGGAAGTGGTAGGAACAGAAAATGAAAAACGATTCTGCTCATACCCCATAAAACTAGTATCCACCAACTGCTGAAATACACCTGAAGTTCCACGATAACTTATTTGAAGCTGATGGTCGGGTAAATTTTGACTTACCAAATTAATTGATTTGGAAGCGCCAAGCACAACTGTTTTAATCGTGGCATTTGGACCTAAAGTAAATGCATTTGATGTGTTTAAAAGCGAAATATAGGATACTCCTCCACCATAATTAAATACTTGGGAATCGAACCAACCCTCCGATTTTGTATAGCGAGAATCGGTTCCGCCTACTACATCTGTCTCACCTTCATAATAAGAACCATTTAAAGATTTTATTTCCTCCTTAAAAAAATAATCAGCTGGAGAATACGAACTAAAAGCAGTATCATTTTCAATTTGTAATCGATTATTTGTAATTGAATTATTCCATGTTAGAAAATAAATAGCAGTATCATTTATTAAACTATAATATGGATTAGGAACTTCGGGGGAGCCAACATACAACATTGAATCAATTCGTCCATCATTCTTTTTTCCATAAAATTCAATAAAATCAGAGCCATTCAAAACTCCATCATTTTCACCTTTAATGTATATAGGCTGTTGAGCTCCATTATTAAAGAGTTGAAAATTTCGGGCATCAATTGTTGTGAGATCAATTCCAGCTGTAGAAAGTGCCATGGAATCCAAACGATAGATGCCATTCTGAGCAATTTTTATTTTATAATACTTTTGAGAATAATTAATCCATTCATTACCATAAGGTTGGGCTTCCAGAGTAATGATTACAAAAAAGAAAAAACATAACGCGAGTAGTCGTTTTATCATTTCATTTTTTTATTGATATCAACTTTCAACGAAAATACGTTGGAATACAATGCAACAGATTGATCACCAATATCAGTTAATGCATAATCGATTGTTACTGATTTTATTTTTACACCAACACCAATATTCGGTTGAAATGTTTTAACTTTTTTACCAAGTGCATCAGTATACGACTGATAATTACCAATACCTGCACGTAGGAAAACGATATTCATGTACGATGCTTCTAAACCTAAGTGAGGGTCAAAACTAACTGCTTTACTTTTTATTAAAACATTTCGTTTTCCATCAAATGTGGCATCTAGGTTAAGTTCAGCTAGCAAGGAAAATTTTTGATTAAAATTGAATTTACGAGCACCACCTAATAATAACTTTGGAAGTGTAATCTCTACTGAATTTTCTGGAATTTCATTTCCTGTTGCAACAAAGGTTTGTTTCATTTCATCAGTTAAATTATAACTCCATGCATTAAATGTG
>JBIIOB010000262.1:0-3985 GCA_044337125.1 Bacteroidia bacterium | reverse complement strand
CCTGCTGGACAAAAAAGAAAAGCTGCTGTAGAAGTAGAAACATTGCCCACATGCAACGATTGATCGGTACCACATCCAGTACCACATGCACCAGCAGCATTCCCATTTTCCTGACAGCTCACATAAAATTTATTGGCATCACCACCTTGTGCTCCAATATTTGTTGTTGTCCAGCTAATAAGCGTTGGGTCGCAACCAGAAGTTGCAACGCAAGCAACACCATCGAATGTTTCGGTATAAAATACCTGAGCATTTACTGAATTAATGCTCCCTGCAAACAATAGTGCAATTAGCATTATTTTTTTAAATCCATTCAGAACAAATGAATTTGAAAATTGATAAACCATAATGTAAATAGTTAGGGGTAAATAGTTTAGTTTAAATCCATAACTAAAATAGACAATTTACGATAAATTCAAAATAATTTTGATGAAAAAGAATCAACCAGTTAATAAGTATTAATTGGTTTTAAGGGTAAGGTCGGTAATCAATTTTAAAACGAACTCCAATTGTTGTTCGCGCGACAAATCAGAATTGTCTAAAACAATTGCATCATTGGCTTGAATGAGTGGGTTTTCTTTTCGGTGGGTATCTTCATGATCGCGACTCAACAAATTTTGCTTTACATCTAAAAACGTAGGATGTTGTCCTTTGGATGTTAATTCATCTAACCTACGTTGAGTGCGTATATCAGGATCAGCTGTCATGAATAGTTTTAACTCGGCTTTCGGAAAAACATTGGTTCCTATATCACGTCCATCCATTACAATTCCACCATTTTTTCCGAGCTCCCGTTGGATCATAATCATTTTGGTTCGAACGGCTTTAATAGCACTTATTTTACTTACATTTTCAGAAACAATCATTTGACGAATATCCTTCTCCACATTCTCATTGTTTAGAAATGTATCTGATGTTTTTGTGTTTGGATTAAATTCAAACCTCAAATTAATCTCGGATAGAATTTTTATGATTTCATCTTCAATAAAACTGTGATCCTTAATCAATCCATTTCGAAGTCCATATAAGGTAACACAACGATACATCGCTCCACTATCAACATAGGCATATCCCAGTTTAGCCGCCAACGCTTTTGCTAAGGTGCTTTTACCGCAGGATGAATAACCATCAATTGCTATTGTAATTTTACTCATGGAGCAAGAATCAAAATGATTTCTACAATATTAATCATAATTTCTTTCTAGAAAAAGCAAACTGAATTGTTAAAAAATCAAAATTATATGTATATACATATAATGTATTTGTATTTTTCGTACATTTGTATAGAAAAATAGAACTACTATGGAAATAGGCAAAGAAATCAAACAAAGTAAATTCAAAAATGAGCATCAGAAAATGCTTATTAATATTTTATTTACAAGCAATTGGCTAAATTCAAAACATGCTAGCAGCCTAAAGCCATTCGGAATATCATCTCAGCAGTTTAACTTATTGCGGATTTTAAGAGGCCAACATCCCAAACCTGCATCGGTAAACCTTTTAATAGATCGAATGTTAGATAAAAGTTCGAACGCATCACGATTGGTTGAGAAGTTAAGACTAAAAAAATTAGTTGAACGAAGTGTTTGTCCAGAAGATAGAAGAGCTGTAAATGTAATTATCACAAAAAAAGGATTGGATTTATTGACTGAATTGGACAAAAACGAGAGCGATTTTTTTAAAGAACTACAAAACCTTTCTGAAAAAGAAGCAGAACAAATGAATTTCCTTTTAGATAAACTAAGAGGCTAATTTACTAACCAAAAAAATTAGAAAACATGAATACCTACATGGTTGTAACAAAATTACCACGTGTAATTACAGAGGAATTTATTTCTTTAATACCAAAACAAAGAGCGCAAGTAAATAAATTAATGGATGAAAATAAAGTCCTACACTACTCATTAGCAATGGACAGGTCTCTATTATGGATAACCATTCTCGCTGATTCAGAAAGAGCAGTTATGGATATACTTTCCACTTTCCCATTAATCGACTATATGAAACCTGAAATAATTGAATTGGCTTTTCATAATAGTGTTTCGAATGAATTACCTAAACTAATAATGAATTAAACAAAAGCACAAAAAGCTTTAAAAGGATTATAAAATGAAAACTATATTACATAAATCAAGTGACCGTGGGCATGCAAATCATGGTTGGCTTAATGCCAAACACTCCTTCAGTTTTGCAAGTTATCATGATCCAAACAAGGTCCATTTTGGATTATTACGTGTGTTAAATGATGATATTGTTGCTCCAGGAACGGGTTTTGGAATGCATCCACACGACAATATGGAAATTGTGACCATTCCTTTGCAAGGAACATTGGAACACAGAGATAGCATGGGCAATATTGGAACCATCAAGCCAAATGAGATACAAGCAATGAGTGCTGGATCAGGATTGATGCACAGTGAATACAACCATTCAAAAACGGAACCCATCAACTTATTACAAATTTGGGTATTCCCCAAAGAACGGAACATTACACCACGTTATGAGCAAAAAGTTTTTTCTGAAAATGACAAATTGAATAATTTCAAAACAATTGTTTCTCCTGTTAAGTCAGAGGATACGATGTGGATCAATCAAGATGCCTATTTTTCAATTGGAAAATTCAATGCAGATCAAACCATTAACTATTCCATTAAACACAAAGGAAATGGAGCCTATGTTTTTATAATTGATGGCGAAACTAGTATAGCCGAACAACAACTTGGAAAACGTGATGCGATGGGTGTTTGGGAAACCGATCAATTTGAATTAAAAATAAAATCAAACTCAGAAGTTTTGATAATTGAAGTACCAATGAATTAAAAAAAAATGCCCGAATTCTATTCGGGCTTTTTTTTAAATTTTAATACCTAAGATTAGTATATCATCCACCTGCTCCAAATTCCCTTTCCACTCTTCTATTGTAGAATTTAACAGTTCTCTTTGCTCTTGCATGGATTTGTGAGCATTTTCAAGTAATAACTGCTGCAGTTGTTTGTATTTGAATTTTTTGCCTTTTGAACCACCAAATTGATCTGCATATCCATCTGTAAACAAATAGAGAATATCACCAAATTGGGTAGTAAACTCCTTTGGAGTAAACTGCTTTAATTCTTCCCCAACAAATGCTCCTACTGGATGCTTATCGCCTTGAATTTCAATTAAGGTATTTTCTCTAATTATCCATAATGAATTATAAGCACCTGCGAATTCAATTTTGTTAGATGATTTATCGATACTAAGTAATGCGATATCCATCCCATCTTTTAGAGTTGATAGTTCTTCTGTTTGATGTAAAATTTTTGAAATATTTTTATTTAAGCTATTCAAAATTAGGAATGGTTTTGTTAAACCATAAACATTAACAGCTTCTCTTAATAAATTATTCCCAACAATACTCATAAATGCTCCAGGAACACCATGTCCTGTGCAATCAGCCGCTGCAACTAAAATAGTATTACCCCACTCTTCTACCCAATAAAAATCTCCACTAACAATATCTTTTGGTCTGTACAATACAAAACTATTTGGAAGCATCTTTTTAACTTGGGTATCAGGAGGCAAAATGGCTTCTTGCAATCGTTTTGCATATTTAATACTATCTGTAATTTCTTTGTTCTTTAAAGATAATTCAGCATTTGCAAACTCAATTTCATCATTTTTTAATTCGAGTTCACAATTCACTTTTTGTTTTAATCTTATTCTATTAAACAATAAAATAGCTACCAACAAAATTAAAATGCAGCCTACCACTAAGGAAGTGGTCATGATTTCATGAACCTCATTGTCTTTTTGAAGTAATTCAATCTCCTTCTGTTTTTTATCCGACTCAAATTGGGTAAGCATTTCATTCATTTGAGCCGAATTTTCTTCATTAAAAATAGAATCCTTTATTTCATCGTATAACAACAAATAGTGATGTGCATTCTCAAAATCTTTCATTTCGTAATAGCAATAATGCAGACCATCACAACTTGTTTTTATATAA
>JBIIOB010000261.1:0-4004 GCA_044337125.1 Bacteroidia bacterium | reverse complement strand
AAACTTGAATATTGCTCAAAACAACCACCTTTTAACGAAGCACTTTTCAAGTTTGGTGAGTCTAAAACTATTGCTTGCCTTTGTCTATATTATCATTTGTGTGGTTGCCGGTTTTCTAATTGGATACGATGTTCGACTTATGAAACTTCTACTCGTTCAAGGATTCAATATGTTTCTTGTATTCTTCATTCTCTACTTACGTTCAAATTTAGCAGGTTTACATTTATTTAAAACAGATAGTATTGTTTCGGTTTTGGACCGATTAATTCTAATTGTTATATGTGTAGTTATGCTTAAGAAGGGTATTTTCAAAACAGAAGATGGAATCATGTATTTTGTTTATGCTCAAACATTTTCCTATCTATTAACTACAATTACTGCCTTTATACTTATTTTAAGAAAGACACATACGTTTAAATTTAAATTTGAAAAAGCATTTTCATTGATGATTTTGAAAAAGAGCTTACCATTTGCCATCTTAACTTTGTTAATGTCATTTTACAACCGAATTGACACGGTTATGATTGAACGAATTTTAGATGATGGTGATGTGCAATCGGGTATCTATGCACAAGCATTCCGAATTTTGGATGCTACGAATATGATAGCATTTTTAACAGCTGGAATGCTCTTGCCAATATTCTCCAGGATGCTGAAACATAAGGAAAACATTGAACCATTAGTAAAGCTAATTAGCACATTGCTGCTCACACCAGCAATTGTTGTAGGTATTGGCTGTTTATTTTTCAGCAATGAATTGATGGAATTTATGTATAAGGAACATGTTGCTGAATCAGCTCATATTTTTGGATTATTAATGATGAGTTTTATAGCCGTTTCAACAACCTATATCTTTGGAACATTACTAACAGCTAATGGCAATATGCGCCAACTGAATTACATGGCAGCATCAGGTATGGTTCTTAACATCGTTTTAAATTATATCCTAATCAAACAATATAATGCCTTTGGCTCGGCAGTATCTAGCATGATAACGCAATTTTTAACTGCTGGTATTCAAGTTTTTATTGCACAGAAAATATTCAAATTTAAAGTGAATGTAAGATTAATAAATACGTTTATTGTCTTTACAGTTGGAATTGTAGGAATAAACTATGCTTGTCATGAACTTTTAAATTTACATTGGATGTTAAAATTCGGTATTATGGTTGCTGCGGCAGGCTTGTGGGCCTTTATAACAGGGATCATTAGCCTAAAATCCATGTTCCGCATCATGAAGTATGGCTAATAAGTAGATTTTAGCTATTTTTTCCTATTTTTGTTACCCTATAAAATATTACGTATGAAGAACCAAGAAAGTGAAAAGGACGATTTCAATTCATTAAATTTATTATACTTTATTTTCAAATGGCGTAAGCAACTGCTAATTGTTACCTTAGGTGCCATTGTCATTTCGAGTATAATTTCCCTATCTATCAAGGAAAAATTCAAATCCACAGTCATCCTTTTTCCTGCAACTACCAACTCCATTTCGAAAGCCCTATTGAGTGAAAACAACTTCCAAAAAACAGATGTTTTGCAATTTGGTGAGGAAGAAGAAGCAGAACAAATGCTCCAAATTTTAAACTCAGATGAAATTAGAACTCGCATCTGTGAACGATATTATTTGATGCAACATTATGGTATTGATTCAAATGATAAATTTAAACGTACCAAATTGTATGAAGAATTCCAGAGCAATATAAACTTCAAAAGAACGGAGTACATGTCCGTTAAAATAGAAGTAATGGATATTAATGCTGACACTGCAGCAGCAATTGCTAATGAAATAGCTGCCTTACATGATTCTACAAAAATAATGATTCAGCGTGAACGCGCTAATCAAGCCCTAAATATTGTTCGCCAAGAATATTTAACAAAACAGAAAGAAATCCAGGCGATGGAAGATTCCTTAAAAGTTATTAATGGATTTGGATTATTCGACTATGAATCACAATCGGAAGTTACTAGTGAACAATATGCAATTGCAATTGCAAAGGGCGACCAACGTGCGATTAAATCTCTTGAGGAAAAACTAAAGATTATAGGAAAATATGGTAGTGCATACGTTTCATTACGTGATAATATGTATATGCAACGGAAACAACTCAACTTACTTAAATCAAAATTTGACGAGGCGAAAGTGGATGCGGAACAAATACTTCCACAAAAATTTATTGTAAGTAATGCCTATCCTGCTGAAAAAAAATCATACCCAGTGAGATGGATAATTGTTGTTATTTCAACCATTGCAACATTATTATTGTCAATCATTGCGTTACTTGTCCTTGAAAACATTCGACAGATTAAAATAAAATGAACACACAATCCAACTATTGATAGTCCCGAAAAACAAAAATTAGTAGTTGAGCCACTTATTAAACTTGCAAAAAAAACACTTCAAATAAAGCCCATACCAATGGAAGCATATAATAAAAATAATTTTTACTTGATAAAACTCATTTACAAATGGAAAATACATTTTACTGTAATTACGTTGTCAGCAATTTGCCTTTCTGCATTGTTTTCAAGTGAATGGTTTATTAAACCAAGATACAAATCCAATGCAACGGTTTACCCTGCAAATGTTATCCCATTTAGTGAGGAAAGCAAAACCGAACAAATACTTCAAGTACTTCAATCCAGTCAAATAAGAGATGCAATTATAAAAAAATTCGATTTAACAAATCACTATGGTATTAACCCAACAGAACAAAGTGCCAATGCAAAACTAATCGGCACATACAATTATTTTGTTTCTATATCCAAAACCGAGTTTGAGTCTGTTGACATAAAAGTAACGGATACCGATCCAAAGATGGCTTGTGATATGGTAAATGAAATCATAATTGAACTTAATAATAAAATCAGCAGTTTGCATAAGGAAAAAGCAAAAGAGGTGGCGACATTATTAGAGAAACAACTTGCACTTAAAACCAGACAATTAGATTCTCTTGAAAAAGGAATGCAAGAGTTAAGAACACGCTACCAAATTTTAGATTATACCACTCAAGCAAAAGAAGTTTCGAAAGCATATTTGAAAGGAGCTAATTCCAACACCACTACTTTAATGAAAAATTTGGAAGAAAAAGGTGGTCAATATTATCAACTAAAAATGGTATATGATGGTGTTTTAACAGGATATACAACAACCAAAAATGAATATGACAATGTAATGAAGGAGTTAAATAAAAACTTTACCTATACGTATGTTGTTTCACCACCGAGCATTTCCGACAAAAAAGCTTACCCTATTCGTTGGTTAATTGTTGTTGTTTCAACAGTATCTGCAAACCTTTTACTTTTAATTATTATTTTATTATTAAATAATAAAAGCAAAATAATCGAATAGTTTTGATTCAAGAAAAAAACATAAAATGGTTATATGCCATTAGTATAATTTTTATAATAATAAATGCAATTTGCACTTATTATGAATTTTACTATCTAAACTTATTACCTGCAGCTTTGGTGATATTATTATTAGCTATCTTTTCACTTGACAAGCTAATGCTGCTAACCGTATTCCTTACCCCTTTGGCAATTAACATGCAAAATTTAGAGGGTGGATTAGGATTAAGTTTACCAACAGAGCCTATCATTTTTGGCATTATGCTTATTTTCATTTTCAAGCAGCTGTACGCTTCAGACTTTGATAGAACAATTCTTAAACACCCAATTTCAATTGCAATTTATATTTATTTATTATGGATAGCAATTACAACCATCACTAGTGAGTATCCCATTATTTCAATAAAATTTTTAGTTTCCAGACTTTGGTTTATTATAAGTTTTTATTTTCTTGGCACTCAATTATTTAAAAACTACTCAAATATTAAACGTTTTAATTGGCTATATATCATTCCATTTACAATCATTATTTTCTATACCCTTTTTGTGCATGCTGGCTTTGGTTTTGATGAAAAAACCGCAAACTATGTTATGTCCCCATTTTACAATGACCACACCATTTATGGAGCTATGTTGGCTATGTTTTTACCAAT